>JAKDZT010000318.1 GCA_030462125.1 Tetragenococcus sp. | reverse complement strand
TAATAATAGGCATAACACTTTCTTAGCAACTTTTATTTACGCTCCCCTTTTTAAAAAATACTCAAAAAATGTACAAAACAAATTTCGAGTATAGATAGCATTTATTAAAAAGCACTTGTATTTAACTTAATCCTAAATTTTGGTCAAGAAGCTATTCTTACACCATAGCTAACAATTTCAACAACGAATCAATCTGCCAATCAGCTCTACTCTGATCTACATCATACTCCTGTTTTAAAGCAACTGTATAAAGCCCTGCCGCTTTTGCAGATTCAATTCCGACAAAATAATCTTCTACAGCAATCGCTTTCCCCCCTAATTTTTTAGCACTAATTTCATAAATTTCAGGATGTGGTTTACTTTCTCGCAATTCTTCACCACTGATCAGATAGTCAATGTAGGACGTTAATCCACATTGTTGAACCATTTCTTCGACATCTTTTCTTTTAGAAGAAGAAGCAATTGCAATTTTTTTATCTCTTTTCTTTAATTTTTGCATCACTTCAGGCACTTCAATTCTTAATGCTTGCTGTAAGTCGATCTGATTATCTTCTCGAAATATTGCGTAATCTTTTTTTAATGCCACACGTAAACTTTCGTCTTGTACTAACTGCTCCCAAGTACTTTCTTCTGTTTTTCCTACATAATCACTCATGTTTCTAGAAGCTGGTTCAACATTAATCATATCAAAATACTTCATGCGACGTTCAAAATAAAAATTTTCACTGTCGATCAATACGTCGTCCATATCAAAAATAACACTATTATACATGGTTTCTCCTTTAGTTAAATACAATGTCGTTTAGCAAACGCAGTTCTAAATCTGATATCTTGATTGTATACTTTTCCTCGATATTTTGTAAGCAGCGATGAATTTTTTCCATTGTCATCCGGTTTTCTTTTATATAATTTTCAATATCTTCTTGTTTGTCCACTTCTTCTTTACGTAAAATTCGCTCAATCATACAGCTAATATGCAAGAAAAGTAAATATTTTTTATTAGCATTAAACGTTATTTCTAATACTCTTTGCATTTCAGAGATACTGTCACTAACTAAATTTAATACTCGATCTGCGTCTAAAATTGTTAAACTCTCTACCATTTTTTTTAATGAGAAATTGAAAATAAGTTCTTGCTTCAAATTTTCACCATCTACTGCAAATTTCTGAGCAATAATTTGAACAAAATCATCAATTTGTTCTCCATTTACTAACCTATCTAAGCCAAAATACGGTACACTTTCAATTTCTGGATTCTCTGTACCAACGATAGCTAATACGTTATACATTTGAAAGGGTAATTCTTGTCGTTTATTTTCTTTTAATTTTAAGTAATCATAGGGTAAAACCGTCAGCGTTTCCCCAGTTTCACCCAGACTTTTTTGTAAAATCTCCTTGATTTGTACCGCACTTCCCATTCCTGTATAACAACATGTAATGATCGCTTTCTTTTTATTTGTTTTTGGTGTTGTTAATTGCCTTTTAATCGGCAACCAATCGGCAATTTGTTCAGAAATTTCAAAAATTGTTTGACTATTGATGATTAGATTACCAACTTCTAATAACAAAGGCGTGTTAAAAGAATTAATCACGAGTAATGGACTCTGAATTTTTGTTGCTAGTTTTTCTGTAATAATATTTAGCGAACCCATATCAATTAACACTACCAGTCCCTTTTCTACTTGGTAGTTTTCAATATATTGAAATATTTTTGATTCCACTTCGCTAGCTGTAATACCAAGCGGCATATCGTAAGCTTGAAAAATATTTTTTTGCAACATCCGGTTAGCAACGTTTGCCATACTACTAGCTGTTGAATACCCATGAGCTAAGACGATAGCTTTAATACTATTATCTGTTAAGGTTAAATTCATACTATGCAAGTAAAGAGCGATAAAGACCACATCTTCATCTAATACCTCGCTGTCCATGTGCAATGATAAAGAGTTTAAAAACCGTTTTGCTAACCAGACTTCATCTTTCATTTGTTCTTCTAAGAAATGAAGTAACGGTTTTTTAAGATCTACCCAATCGGTATTATCAAAAAGAAAATCTTGACTTTCTTTTACATATAAATAATTAGCAATTGAAAGTATTTTGTTTCCATCCTGTACAAAACCATAGTTTTCATTCATAAATTGAAAAGC
>JAKDZT010000317.1 GCA_030462125.1 Tetragenococcus sp. | reverse complement strand
TAAGTTCAACGTTTAGGATATCGTAAAAAGTCCCGAGTGTTAAATCCTCCGCATACTCAATTATGACCGCTTCGATATCTTCAAGATTCTTATCAAAGAAATCGACTATATCTTCATAGTGTATGAGCCCTCCAGGAGCAACCTCATCAACTCCGTATTTTGCTATATCTCCAATGTGAATAACTCCCTGTGCTTCTCCTGTTACTAAATAACTATATATACTATTTACCATGTTTAACATCTCCTTAAATTTCTTCTACTAGGTAGCCTAGTGAGTTTAGTAATTCTTTTGCTTGGTCTAGTGTTCTAATTTCTGCAATCTCTCCAGTGTTTACCACTCTTTCAATATCTGCAAATTCTATAACTTCATTATTATTAATATTGTTAACCTCTTGTGTGTCCTCTATAGCGTTATAAATACCGTATTTCTTCATGTTCAACATCTCCTATTATTTAATCTAAATCATTTCCGTAAAAGCTTCTGAATTCTTCCTATTCCATCTCTAAAACAGTATTAGCCCACTGCTTGGCTTGGCTCATTGCATAAACCTTTTTGCCCTCCTCTGATAACTCTAAAAATAACTCGGCTTCTAGTGAATCATTATCTAATGTCCAATCTCCCTCAATAGTGCTTTCAAATTCGATAGCAAATAAATTTTTGTATAATTCCTTGGCATTGTTAAGTTGTTTTGTTTTCATGTTCAACATCTCCTGATTATTTGTATTAGAGAAGCGGTTAAGCTCCTCTGTGTGTCTCTGTGTGCTTCCTATAAGGTTTTAATAATAAATGCTACCATCCACTAAGAATTCAAACTCTTCATTTATTGCAAACTCTAAAATGTTTTTGTCGTTCTCCAGGTCGTTCTCCAGGTCGTTCATGAAGTTGCTTACTGCAACATGTAGAACATCATCTAAGTGCTTGTGTAAGTCGTTGTATGTGACTTCATTCTCTTTGAAGTAATCAGTGATATATAAATCTGTATGAATTCCAGTAAAAGGGCAATCCTTATTTTTTAGGTTATTAGCTTTTTTCACTAGGTCTTTTTTTTCATCATTTTCTAAGTCCATATAATACTCAATGTTAACATTTACATAACTATTATGATAAATTCCGAATGAGTAGTCTCTAATGGAGATATTAAAAGCCTCTGCAAAAGCTTGCATAGTTTCCTCCATATCTTGATAAGATAAATCTATTTGAGTGTCTGTGTACGCTTCTCTGACGTTCTGCATAGCAACCTCATATGATTCTGTGTCTACTGTTTTTAATTCCTCTAAAGAATATACGTTAAAGCTTTTTGTGATTGTTTTCATTAAAATCAAATCCTCTCTTATTTGTTATACTAAGTATATCATGTAATGTTTAAGGTGTCAACACTTTTTTAAAAGTTTTTTTATTTGATGTTTTGACCGCTTCCTTATTACACTCTATATATTACAGTATAATGATATAGAAGTCAATAGATTTATGAAACTTTTTTAAGTAAATTATTTTAAGTAAAACTCTTGACAAAAGGGGCAAATTATTATATAATAGAGGTGGACGGTTATTTTTTTTTAAAAAAGGACGGACTTCCCCCGAAACCCCTTCTTTGGTCTTGGGCTCCTTAACCTTATATCTATATTATACTATGGATTTTAATAAATGTCAATAGATTTATGAAACTTTTTTAATTAATTTAAGTATTGACAAGTGGGAGCAAAATTGGTATAATGGAGTTGGAGCCCTAAAAACTCTATAATTTTTTTATATAATATTATTTTTATACTAAAAAAAGTCTTCACTCCATTATCTCAAAAATCCGCACATTTGTCAAGCACTTATTCAAAAAGAAATAACCGCTTCAAATTATTAAATAAGAAGCGGTTTGTATAATTTTTTTATTTAATTCCAAAATGCGATACACCAACCGTCAAATAAGTATAGGCTTAATCCTTCCATGTGTTCCGCTTCTATATTGTCCAAAACACTTTGACCGTCCATATCTGCATAGTAAATTTCACTGTCGTAATCCTTTTCTAATTCTTCAAAAGTATTACAACCCATTAGGCTATATATTTCTATAAATTCTTTATTCATAATATCAATTCCTTTATTAAATAATTTTTTTATATAATGCCTAGGGAATAAATCCCTAGAACATTAATTTGTATA
>JAKDZT010000316.1 GCA_030462125.1 Tetragenococcus sp. | reverse complement strand
CAGTGAATGAAGTAACAGGTAAAGAAGATTTATTGCAAGAAGATTTATCAAACATTGTTGATGTTGGAAAAGAAATTATTAATTCTGATAATGTAGATAATTATGTGAAAAAACTTGTGAATCATATTGGGAAAGTTGTTTTCGTTGACCGCCTTTATCAAGGGTCTGTTCCTAGTGTGTTAATGGATAAATGGGAATTTGGTTCTATCCTTGAAAAAATTCATGCCGACATGCCAGAAGCACAAGACAACGACAGTTGGAACTTGCAAGACGGAGAAACTTATGATGATGATGTTTTCTATCAACCAAAAGTAACCGCTAAATTTTTCAATTCAAAAGATACGTTTGAAATCAGATTGAGTTTCACGGATAAGCAAGTGAAAGAAAGCTTCTCAGACGCTACACAATTGAACAGCTTTGTTTCTATGTTGAATACAGCAGTTGAAAATGGTATGACGGTACGCCTTGACGCTTTAATTATGAGAACGATTAACAACATGACAGGAGAAACCTTAAACGCTGATGAAGACGGTGTAAAAGCGGTTGACTTGTTGGCTGGATTCAACGCAACTAGAACTGAACCACTAGCAAGAGAAAATGCTATTTATGACCCTGATTTCATTAGATATGCCAGTTACATGATTGGGTTGTACACTGACCGCATTCAAAAAATTTCCACTTTGTTCAATGTTGGGGGTCAAGAACGTTTTACCCCTGCAAGTGATACTCATTTAGTATTATTGAGTGAGTTTGCAAAAGGGGCAAAAGTTTACCTTGAATCAAATACAATCAATAATGAATTAGTTCAACTTCCTAACTTTGAAAGTGTTCCTTACTGGCAAGGGTCAGGAAAAACTTATAATCTTTCTGACAGTTCTAAAATTGATGTTAAGGTATCCAGTGGGGCAAAAGTAGCACAAGATATGATTATTGGAGTGATGTTTGATACACAAGCATTAGGCGTTTCTAACCTTGAACGTAGAACGACTACAAATTACAATAGTCGGGGAGAATTCTTTACTAACTACTACAAGGCAGAAGCTGGTTACTTCAATGACCTAAACGAAAACTTTATTGTATTTTACTTAGGCGATGAACCAGAAGAAGAATAATAACAGAAAAGGCAAGCAAGTTTAAAGCTTGTTTGCCTTTTTTAATGAATGGAGTGAGTTCATGGAGTGCTATTTATATCACACAACAGACCCTGAAAACAAGGTCAATAAACAATTAGAACAAATTGCTTTAAGAAACATTCATTTGAAACGTGATGAATCACAAGAAAGCCCACATATTAAGTTGCGGACGTTTGAAGAAGTCCCACAAGTGAATTACATCTATATACCTAATTTCAAGCGGTATTATTTTGTCACTGAAATAGAAAATCTAAACAATCAAATTTTTGATTTTTATTGTGAAACTGATGTTCTTATGACTTATAAAGAACCAATTTTAAACGGGACAGCAACAATCACAAAAACCAAAAACCCGACATATTTCAATGGAGGAACTAACGAAGACAGTCGAACAGAAACAGACAAATATTATAGTGATGTAACAATACCAGATAAAGAAAGTAAAATTTTAGTCACATTAGGGGGTTAATGAAATGGCAGGAAGTAGGACAGTTAGAACTTTTTATACCGTTGATAAATATGATGTGAATACAGAAGTAAATGAAATAGGGTCGATTATCGATAGTGTAATAGATAAAGATGAGATAGAATCTATCCCAATGGCTTTCCCTTTAGATATTGAATCAGGTACTAAAAATTTAACAGTTAAATTAACAAGCGGATATGCAATAATCGGTTGGTATATACAAGAGCATGGGAGTTCAAAAAAATATAATAAAAAAACGATTGATAAAAAAACAGAAATGACCATTTCTGATGAAGGGTATTATAAACCTGCAGGCGGTCCAGACCCCGGCATGACTGAAGAAATAACAAACTATACTTATTACATTGAGATTGAAAAACTAGAAACCAATCCTGAATATGAGGAAACACTAGAAAATTCTCATTCTAGTTTTACAGGTCAAGAAACAATTCCTATAGGAACAAACGAAATAACTTTTTATGCTGATGAAGGTTTTGTTTTTAATACGAACGGAACTATAAAATATTCTATGGGAGCAGAACCTGAATATAATGAAACAATTCCTGCAAAC
>JAKDZT010000315.1 GCA_030462125.1 Tetragenococcus sp. | reverse complement strand
TAAGAGAAAAAAATAGTTACATATTACAAAAAAATGAGTTTGACACAATAAGAATTGAGTAAAACTCAAAACTATAAATTGATGAACATTAGTAGTATTATATGCAGCAAGAAAAAGTTTCCATAATATATAAGGAGGAGCAAGATGAAAAAGACAATATGCTTTAGTCTCACAATAGTGGTGTTTATGTTTGTTTTTTGTGGGATGTACAACAAAATCGTTACCAACATCAGTTGTAGGAGAATGGGCTTTAGAAACAATTACTAATTTGTAATGATTCATTAAAAATGTCTGTTTCTTTAAGATAAACTTAAAAAGGGTATAGCTTTTAGCTAAAAACAGAAAAGAGTATAATAGAGACAGGAAAGAGAAAGGTGGAGGCGAAATGACGAAAAGAAAAAAATTTTTTGATCAGTTATTGAATATTGGGAAAGCCTACAAGGAATATCCTATGACGATGTTTTTATTTATTCTACTAGCGCTAGTGAATTCATGGGAAATAGCCAATGAATTCACTCAATATGAAAGAATCCTTTTAACTTTGCTGCTAGCGATCAGTTTAACCTTGTTATCAAAACCCTTGCAGCAAAAATTTTTTGAGGGACGATTAAATCAATTTTTCTTACCAATTTTATCAGTCTTCTTATCAATTCTCTATTATTTTTATTTACCTTCAGCTGATAGCTTTTATCTTATCGCGAATATTCGAACAGGAATCTTAGTTTTCACTCTGTTGATTGCCTTTATTTGGATACCATCCATTAAAAATGAGCGCAGACATTTTTATCAATACTTCCTAGCGACTTTTAAAGCCCTATTCACAACGATTTTGTATACTACTATTTTGTTATTGGGCGTACAAGCGATCATTTCAGCAATTGACTACTTATTCTTTTCGATAGACTATGAATATTTTATGCATCTTGCCAATATTATTGGTTTTATCATTGCGCCTAGTTACTTTTTGTCTTCTATGGCAGAAATTCAAAAAAACCACATGAAAGATATAGAGAAAGATGCTCCTAGCTTTGAAGTGACTTCATTATTAAAAACCTTATTGAATTATATTCTTATTCCTTTAATTGCAGTTTACACTTTCGTTTTATTAATTTACATGATAATCAACTTTGGGGGCGAGTTGTGGAAGGATAACTTGCTAGAGCCAATGCTAATCTCTTATATCATCCTATTTATTTTACTTTACCTATTAGCATTAAATCTTTCCGGGAAAATTGCTAACTTATTCAAAAAGATTTTTCCAAAGATTTTAATACTGATTGTTCTTTTTCAAATCATTGCTAGTTACCTCAAAATCAATGAATTGGGATTAACATTAGGCCGCTATTATGTGATATCTTTTGGAGTATTTGCTTTAATTGCAGGCTTTATATTTAGCTTTAGTTCAAAAGAAAAATCAGACCTAATTATTCCAGTCTTTCTTTTTCTTTCCTTCCTCTCTCTGCTTCCAGGGATTAGTGCTTTTGCATTAGCTGAAAAGAGTCAAAAGAAATTATTATTTCAGACTTTAGACAAAAATGAAATGATTGATCAAGAAAAACTAATTGCTAAGGAAGAAATTAGCCGACAAGATCAAGAAAAAATTACCTCAAGTCTTGAATATTTAGAAGACTACGGATATCTAAAAGAGTTAAATTATTTACCAGATGATTTTTATCGTTATGAGGATTTCAAGACGACTTTCGGTTTTTCAATGACTTATGGAGAAAGGGATAGAGATAGCTCTAATTATCACTATGCTTCTCTTGAACGGACTGGCGAAGAAGTCTATGATGTTCGAAAAGAAGATTATTTTTTGGAGTTATTCATTGAAAATTATGCAGAAAGTGATGAGATAAAAGAGCTAGAAATCGATGGAGATTATTCAATTCAGCTCTCTAACCAAGCTACTTATCCAAGAATTATTCTAAAAGATAAAAGAGCAGCGTCGGTATTAGAAGTTAATCTAGAAGAATTATTTAAAAAAGTGTTTTCTGAAGAAGACTCTGAAGAAATACGGAATCAAGAAGAGATGACTCTAATTCAGGAAAACGAGAATTATCGTATACGAATTCTTGCATATGAATTAATGGAAAATAAAGAAGAAGAGACTTTTAATGGTCAGCTTTATTTATTTTTAAAAATAAAGTAAGAATTTAAAAATTAAAAAAATGCC
>JAKDZT010000314.1 GCA_030462125.1 Tetragenococcus sp. | reverse complement strand
ATCTCCTACATCGTGAAGCTGAAGATGAACTCTTCCCTTATCTAAAAGAAAACGGCATTACCTTTATCCCTTATTTCCCACTTGCAAGTGGACTATTAGCTGGAAAATACAGTGAAGAAGACACTTTTGACGATTTAAGAGCGGATTCTGAAGACTTTCAAGGCGAAAATTTCAAGAGAAACTTAATCAAAGTCAACGAATTACGTCCAATTGCCCAAAAACATCAAGTGGATGTTGCAAATGTTGTTCTAGCTTTCTATTTAAACCTTCCAGTGATAGACGCTATTATCCCTGGAGCGAAACGTCCTGAACAACTAGATTCGAATCTTAAAACGATAAATGTAAACTTAACCGAAGCAGATATTGAGAAAATCAATGCTGTTTTCAAATAAATAATTTTTTTAAGGAGTGTTTAAAATATGGCAAGTATTACACGTGGCATCGATCATATCGGAATGACCGTCCCTGACATTGAAGAAGCAACAAAATTTTTCAAAGATGCCTTTGATGCCAAAATTTCTTATGATAATAAAAAATTAGGTGACGAACCTATGAAAGGTGCCGATGTTGAGCAAAAATTAGGCGTTAGGCCCGGTGCACAAGTTATCCACGTTCGTATGTTAGCCTTTGACAACGGAGCTAGCATTGAGCTTTTCAACTACCAAAATACAGAACAAAAAGAACCAGCAATTGCCTCTGACATAGGGATTCAACACTTTGGCTTTTATGTCGATGATATGCAACAAGCAGCTAAAAGATTTGTTGACGCAGGTGGAGAATTATTGTCAGAGCCTGGCGGCATATTAGGAGACGCAGAAGAAGGCAGCGGAGAATTTGTTTACGGTCATCTGCCTTGGGGAACCTTAATCGAACTTATAAGTTATGACCAAGACAAAATCAATTATCCAAGCGATAGCGAAGCTAGAAGATTTACACCATAAGGAATTTTTGAACAAAATCAAAAAAAGGCTTATAATTAAATTGTAAAAATTATTATCAATCATTAGGAGTGTGTTAGAAATGACAAAAATTGCAGTACTTGTAGGTTCTTTACGCAAAGAATCTTATAGCCGTAAAGTAGCAAAAAATGTAATGGGATTATTCCCAGAAGGCTATGATCCAGAAATAATTTCTATTAGAGACTTACCTTTGTATGATCAAGATTTAGATGATGAGAATACGCCGCCTAAAGAATGGACAACTTTTCGGGAAAAAGTAAAACAATGTGACGCAGTTTTATTCGTCACACCAGAATATAACCGTTCTGTTCCTGGAGTTTTGAAAAATGCCATTGATGTTGGTTCTCGCCCGATGGCAGATAGCGTATGGAAGAAAAAACCAGCAGGTATTATTAGTAACTCTCCTAAAAACCTAAGCGGGTTCGGTGCTAACCATCATTTGCGCCAATCTCTAGTATTTCTTGATATGCCAATTGTGCAACAACCAGAAGTTTATCTGGCAAATATCACAACCTTATTAGATGAAAATGGTAAAATTAATAATGAAGGAACGATTCAGTTTCTACAAACCTTTGTCGATGCCTTTATCGATTTAATTGGTAAATATAAATAAGTTTAGCTCAATAAAAAGCGCCGCGTCTTTTAAGTTGACGTAGCGCTTTTTTATGTTGTTAATTCGTAACTTTCAGCAATTAAATCCTTAATATGATTGATAGAATTTACTTCATTTAAATTAATACTAACCCAGTTAGATTTATCCATATGATACGCTGGGTAAATTCCGCCCCTTTTTCTCAATGGTCCGATAAATTCTTTTCTTACTTTTAAGTTCAATATGTCAATTTCTTCATCTTCAGCTAGCCCTAATTTGTCTTCTGTTATATTCATAACCAAACCGAACCACTTTTTATTGTCGTTATGTCGCAATGCTGCGTAGTTTGAGTAAATCTTCCACGGGTAATCAGGCTTCACATTATAATTCTCTTTGATAAATTCAAAAACTTCCTCTCTACTGATCATAATTTTCACCTACCTTGATAGAAGTCTTCTGCTATAATTTCCTTACTTGCTAATTCTCATTGTAAATTAATGCTAACATATTCCAGAAAAAATGTAATTGTAATTTTTCTAAACGCTAGAAAATTCTTACTAGACAATCGAGCAAAGAAAGTGAATAAAACGATAATCGATTCCTGATTTAGCAAGAGAAAGTTTT
>JAKDZT010000313.1 GCA_030462125.1 Tetragenococcus sp. | reverse complement strand
AACCCTGTTGACCGGCCCGTTTAGTTATCCACAAATTTTTAGAAATCATTCAGGTAACTTTATTTTCATTAAAATAAGACAGAAATATTTTAATATTAATTTGTTACTACCATCGAATAATCATGTAAAATTATAATAGGAAAACTCTGACTAAGTACATTTAGTCAAAGCTTTCCTATTATTTTGGCAACCACTACACAATGATGAACTTTTTAATAGAAATTAGGTTGTTTTTTTACTTTGTGTTACTTCATCAGCTAATTCATCAATTTTTGGATCTTGTAAATAATTAGTTAATGTTACAATTTTCGTATCTGGGTACTTTCTTTTTGTTCGATCTTCTAAATCACGATGAACGACAATTACATCACTATCTTCAGGAACATCTTCGATACGATAATTTTTTACCTCAACATCTTCTACACCTAACTTTTGTAGTTTCCTTTTGAATGTGGTAGCTCCCATTGCGCTAGACCCCATCCCAGCATCACATGCAAATGCTATTTTTTCATATTTCATTTCATTTTGTTCAGAGTTAATTGAGCCTTTTGTATCTGAAATATTTTTCCCTTCAGATTTCATCTGCTTAGTTTTTTCAATGTTTGTTTCAAGTTCTTCATCATTATCATCTGGAGTTTTATCTGCCTTCAGGATAAACATAGTAATTATAAATGATACAACAGCTCCAACAAGTACGCCTAATATAACACTCACAAAATTTCCTCGAGGCGTTAAAGCTAAATATGCTAAAATTGAACCAGGGCTCGGTCCTGCAACTAATCCAGAATTAAAAACTTGAAACGTAGCAGTACCTGCCATTCCACCAGCAATCATTGAAATAATCGTTAGCGGTTTCATCAATACATAAGGAAAATACATTTCATGGATACCACCAAGGAAGTGAATAATGATAGCCCCTGGTGCTGTTCGTTTAGCAGCTTTTTTACCAAAGAAAGTAAATGCTAATAACAATCCTAGTCCTGGTCCAGGATTGGAAGCCACCATAAAGTAAATTGATTTTCCTACTTCTAAAGTTTGTTGCATTCCTAATGGATAATAAATCCCCTGATCAATAACATTATTTAAAAATAGGACTTTTGCTGGTTCATTAATCAAAGACAATAGTGGGAGAAAGCCAGTAGCAACTAGAGCCTCTACAGCATTTGTTACTAAAGTATTTAGCCCTTCAATAATCGGACCAACTATTGTGTAAGAAAGTACCATTAATAAAAAACCAATAATACCAATCGAAAAATTATTTACTACCATTTCAAATCCAGCGGGGATTTTATTTTCTAAAAGTTTATCTGTCTTTTTCATCAACCAACCGCCTAAAGGACCAATAATCATAGCCCCTAAAAACATCGGAATATCTGCTCCAATGATTATACCAATAGTACCAATGGCACCTAAGACTGCTCCTCGATCGCCTCCAATCATACGTCCACCAGTGTAAGCTAGAAGCAACGGTAATAAATAAGTAATCGTGGGATCAACAAGCTCGTTTAAAGTCTCATTAGGAAGCCAACCAGTAGGTATAAATAAAGCAGTTGCAATACCCCACGCGATAAACGCACCAATGTTAGGCATTACCATATTTGATAAAAAACCACCGAAAGCTTGAACTTTTGCTCTTATAGACACTTTTTCAGTCTTTTTTTCACTCATTCATTTTCCTCCTATACATTCGAAAATACGTTTAATACTTCTTCTTCTGAATTTGCTTTCTTTAAGGCCTCAACCTTTTTTGTATCAGTTAATGCTTCTCCTAAGTCTGCCAATAATTCTAGATGGCCATCATTTGTTTCCGCTGACAATACAAAAAATAAATAAACAGGTTCCTCATTAGGAAATAACACTGGTTGATCTAATTTCATAAAACTAATCCCTGTTTCAATCGCACCGTATTCATGACGAGCATGTGGCATTGCGACTTCTGGGAGAATAATAATATAATTCCCATTTTTATTCACATTATCAATCATTGCATCGATATATTTATGTTCAATAATATCTTTTTCTAACAATGGTCGTGCTGCTATTTTTATAGCTTCTTCCCAATTAGTAACTTCTTTTTTTAATTGTATATTGCCTTTTAAAACGTCTTGTAACATAAGCTACCTCCTATAAAAAAATACTTTTGCTATTATTTTTTAAATCATGATATAACGCAGC
>JAKDZT010000312.1 GCA_030462125.1 Tetragenococcus sp. | reverse complement strand
CTAGTGGGACAACTTGTAAGTTATACCACCAGTTTGTCGTTCTTATGTGATTATTCTCTTTTTATACCATGGTTTCCTTCAACTAGTGGGATAAATTTTTGCCAGCTACTCTTATTAAATATTTTTCGCTTTTCAGAGAATATGCTTGAGGTGCGGTCCTCATTTTTTCGAACATAGAGAGCCAGTTAGTGTTTTGCCTCGTATAATAATGCCAACAGCAAAAAATGGCTATGTTATTATACGAAATAGCCATGTTCTGACATTTAAGGAAGTTTTTGCAAACTAGTTTGCGATAAGTTTCTGTTATACTAAAGATAGTAAGTTGATACGAAATATTTAATTAACGCCGGTCCGTTTTGTTTTCATGTTAAAAATAGGGTAGTAAAACAGCAAAAGGACTTGCAGAAATTAGATCTCAACCAAGGGAGTGGATCTTATGAAGAATAAAGATTTAGGAACAGGAATTGGTTTTGGACTCGGCATTGGCGCTGTATTAGGCATTTTATTCGATAGTCTTATTTTAGGCATTGCGTTAGGCCTGATATTTGGGGGCCTATTCAATTTTAATAAAAGTCGTAGTAAAAAGAATAAAAATAAACCGTAGGAGCTATTTTATAATGGAGTACCCAAGTAAACTAAAAAAAGAAATTATGGAACAAAGTAAAAGTTTTCAATTAGAAGGATTTTTGCCGGGTAGAGGAGCAGAAAATGCGGAAGTTATGCTCGTGGCTGAAGCGCCGGGCAAAACAGAAATTAAAACTCAAGTTCCTTTTAGTGGGCAAGCTGGCAAAGGGCTGGACGAAGCTCTGGACCGAATTAATCTTCACAGAGAAGATATTTATATGACAAGTGTCGTTAGAAGTCGACCTTATAGTGTGAAGAAGAGAGAAAATAAAAAGACGGATGATGAAAAGAAAAGTTATCCAAACCGTACCCCTAATAAAACAGAAATACGCCTTTTTGCCCCACTTCTAGACTTTGAAATAAAAACCGTGCAACCTAAAATTATCGTAGTAATGGGTAATAGTGCTTTAAAACGATTGCTAGGAAATCATTACACTATTTCTAATTACCATGGTCAAACTCTTCAACAGCCAATTTATGAGTTAGCAAAAGATCATAAAACTTATGAAGAAACAGAAAAAAGCTATTTTATTTATCCAATGTATCATCCTGCTGCCGTCCTCTATAATCGTAATTTAGAAGAGACGATTGATCACGATTGGGACAATCTAGCCTCACTTATTCAGAAAGCATGAAATAATATCTGTATTAAATTATAAAAATCATAAAAATTTAAAGCACTTGACCTAAAGTCGACATTAATATGTAGAATATGGGTAGGAATAAAAAATGTAGCTGAAAATAGCGAACAAGTTACCCAGTTACTGTGCTAAGTTAGGGAATGATTATCATTGATGATCTTTGCTTGGTTATAATAATCACATTACAGCAAGCGAAAGGAAGAAACTAAAATGATATTAACATTGATTATTTTACTTATTTTAGTCGGCGGTTTTTTTATCGGGTTAAGAAGAGGATTGGTTTTTCAAGTTGTTGGTTTAACGGGTTTTATTATTGCCCTTGCTGCTGCCTATCTATATTTTGATAATTTGGCTCCGCATTTGAATTGGATACCCTATCCGGGTTCAACAGGTAGTTATGGAGAAGGATTTTATTACCAAGCCATTGCTTTTGTGATTATATTTATCGGAATAAGGCTTTTGTGGAATATTTTGGGTTCAGCGCTTGATTTTGTGGCAAGTTTGCCTTTATTAAATATAGCGAATCGGTGGCTTGGCGGAGCGTTTGGTGTTGTGAAAGTATATGTAGTTATTTTTCTGTTATTAAACTTGTTTGCTTTTGTTCCGAATAGTCCTGTACAGCAAACAGTTTCAGATTCGACATTGGCACAAACAATTGTACAAGACACGCCGATCCTTTCAGAAAAAGTAGAAGAACTGTGAAGAGTCGTTAATAGAATGATTTTTACGAAAAAGGGCTTGATAAGTTATCAAGTCCTTTTTCGTTAGGGTTAAGAAATAATTTATGATGAATAGTTAACTTCGTTTTATTTTTAAAAGCCCAGCCGTAATTAATCCGGCAACTACCCCCCATACTATATTTGTAACCAATATACTAATAATAGCAAATGGATTTGCTAGTGGGCCTTGCAAATGTCCAGTTA
>JAKDZT010000062.1 GCA_030462125.1 Tetragenococcus sp. | reverse complement strand
TGACAGATTTTGTTGAAGATATTGAAATAACTTCACCTAAAGAAGCATTAGAAAACGCTGGTAATGAAGTTGTGGTCATTAGTGATAATGGAAAAGACCATGTAGACGGTAAACAAGGTTCCACGATTTCAGTTGATCAATCCATTGAAGATGGTGATGTTTCTTCCTTTGATGCCTTATTAATTCCAGGAGGATTTTCTCCTGATCAATTACGTACAGACGAACGTTACGTTGACTTTACTAAAAAATTTATTGAATCTGGCAAACCCGTATTTGCGATTTGCCATGGTCCACAAATCTTTATTCAAGCTGGTGTAGCTAAAGGTAGAACAATGACTGGATTTACTTCTGTCCGCCCTGATTTAGCTAACGCTGGAGCTAATGTGAAAGATGAAGAAGTAGTTATTGATGATAATTTGATTACAAGTCGGACACCAAACGATTTAGATGCATTTAACAAAGAAATTGTGAATGCTTTAAAATAACGAATGGATAAAGCAAGGGTTCTTTTTGAATCCTTGCTTTTTTTAAGGAGAAAAAAATGCCATTAAAATTCGTTTATCAAGATATTACTCAATTGAACGTAGACGCTATTGTGAATGCGGCCAACAAGCAGTTAAAAGGTGGTAGCGGTGTATGTGGTGCTATTTTTAAAGCAGCTGGATGGCAATCTTTACAAAAAGAGTGCGATCAGTTAGCTCCTATCAAAACAGGAGAAGCTGTTGTGACATCTGGTGGTAACCTTGCTGCAACTTATATCATTCATACAGCTGGACCTGTGTACCATCAGAACAAAAGCCAAGAAGCAGAAACACTGCTAGCTGCTTGTTATCGTAATAGCTTGAAAAAAGCAGTTGAAAGAAATTGCCGCAGCATAGCTTTTCCATTAATTTCTACAGGCGTTTATGGTTTTCCGCAAGAAGCAGCAGTAAAAATTGCTGTAGAAACTATCCAGCAATTTCTTCTAGAAAATGATCTTACTGTTTACTTGGTCTTTTTTGACCAAGACTTGTTCAAAAAAAGCCAGAGTCGATTTCAAATATATTCAACAGAAAAATGAAAAAGTTTAAAATAAACTATTATAGCCGCTAAAATATAGTAAGCTTTAAATGGGTTGGGGTTTTACTCCAGCCTATTTTTTTCACATGAGAATACATACAATATCACGTTGCATAATTAACTCCATAAAAGTGAATCCCTAATTTCATTGCTAAGTAAGCGCTTTTAAAATATAATAAAAATTGTCAAGGAAATGACGTGCGCACATAAAGAATATTCTTTATTCGTTATTTTTTAAAACAAAAAACAAGTTGGAGGGAAATATAATGAGAAAGATTAAAGTTTTGGTTGCTTGTGGAGCAGGGATAGCTACTTCAACGGTAGTCACCCAAAAAGTAGAAGAATTATTCAAAGAAAATGGCATGGAAGCCGACGTAGACCAAATAAAAATCTCGCAAGCCGCTAGTAAACAAGATGGCGCAGATATGTTGATTTCTACCACGGTGTTACCTCAAGAGTATGACATTCCTGCCATTAAAGCGATGTCATTTTTAACAGGAGTAGGTACAGAAGAAACAGAAAAAGAAATCATTGATGCAGCGAAACAAATTAGCTAGTATTTTTTGAAAGGAGCACAATACCATGGGAACTTTGATGAATGCCGTGCAAGCGGTTATAGATATGGGACCAAGCGTTATGCTGCCGATTATTATCTTCATTGTAGGCTTGATTTTTCGTGTAAAAGTTACTAAAGCAATAACTTCCGGTATTACAGTAGGTATCGGGATGCTTGGGATTAACTTAGTTATTGACTTGTTGACCAACACTGTTGGGCCCGTCGCGCAAGCCATGGTTGAAAATTTTGGGCTCAATTTAACCATTATTGATGCTGGTTGGCCAGCGATTTCATCCATAACGTGGGCCCAACCAATCGCAGGTCTTATGATTCCAGTTGTCTTAGTTGTTAACTTGATTATGCTTGGTTTGAAATGGACAAAAACGTTGAACATTGATATTTGGAATTATTGGCATATGTCTGCAGCTGCAGCAACTGCTTATATTGTCACTGGAAGTTTTTGGATGGGAATTTTAGCTGGTATTATTTATACGATTTTTTGTTTGGTTATTGCTGATAAAACAGCCCACCAAGTACAAGATTATTATGGCTTAGAAGGAATCAGTTTTGCTACTGGTTCAGCGGCAGGTTATGCAGTATTTGGAATTCCAGCCGCTTGGCTAATTTCTAAAATACCTGGACTAAATAAAATTAATGTAAAACCTGAGACCATCCAAAAGCGCTTTGGGATTTTCGGAGAACCCATGATTATGGGCGTTATTATCGGAGCATTTTTAGCTATCCTTGGGGGTTATGGAATTTCTGGTATTTTACAAACCGCTATGACAATGGGCGGTATTATGTTATTAATGCCACGCATGGTAAAAATTTTGATGGAAGGCCTTATTCCGATTCAAGAAGGAGCACAAAAAATATTGAAAAGTCGCTTTAAGGGACGTGAAATTTTTCTTGGAATGGACGCTGCCCTAGCAACAGGTTCACCTGCAGCTTTATCTACCGGACTTTTGATGGTACCCATTACTTTATTTATAGCAGTAATTTTACCAGGGAACCACGTATTACCGTTTGGTGATTTGGCGACGATTCCATTTTTTGCAGCGTTAATTGTACCTGGTCGTAATGGGAATATTGTCCATTCAGTTTTAGCGACTACTGTCGCTGTCGTATTTGGTTTATGGATGGCTACAAACTTTGCGCCAGTTATTACGCAAATGGGCGAAGGTATCGTAGAATTCCCTGAAGGAGCTGCTCAAATCAGTAACCTAGATACTGGGGGTAACATTTTAAACTGGATTATTTTGAAAGGATCAGAATTATTCAATAGTATATTTTAATTGAAAGGTCGGGAAAAATATTATGTCTGCAACAGAAAACACAAATCAAAATATAAAAACAGTGCAAGGGGTAACAAAAAAAGAACCTGGTTATGACAAAATGTCATTGGAAACTTTAGATATTCCGATTCCTAAAGAAGATGAAATTCTAATTGAAGTGGCTTATACGGGGATTTGTGGATCAGATATCCATACCTTTAAAGGAGAATATAAAAATCCTGTAACCCCTGTCGTATTGGGCCATGAATTTTCAGGACGGGTGGCTCAAGTGGGTGAAGGTGTAACGAAATTTAAGCCAATGGATCGTGTGACAAGCCAGACAACTTTCTATGTGTGTGGACAATGCCCTTATTGCCAAAAAGAACAATATAACCTTTGTCCTTATCGTAAAGGAATTGGCACCCAACAAAATGGTTCTTTGGCAAAATACGTTGTAGCCAAAGCGAAGTATGCGCATAAATTGCCAGAAAATGTTAGTTATGAAGGAGCTGCTATGACTGAGCCTTTGTCATGTTGTGTCCATGCTATGTACCAAAGAAGCTCTTTAAATTTGCATGATACGATTTTAGTTATGGGACCTGGTCCGATTGGCTTGTTCCTTACGCAAATTGCGAAAGAAATTGGAGCAACTGTGATTGCTACCGGGATTTCAAAAGATAGTGAACGTTTAGAATTAGCGCAAAAATTTGGTGCAGATGCCATTGTTGATACCCAAACGCAAGACCTAGCAGAAGTTGTCAATCAAATGACAGACAATGTGGGCGTGACTAAAGTTTATGATGCTTCAGGTTCAGCTATGGCTGTTAACCAAGCTTTGCCTTTGTTGAAAAAAGGAGGAAACTTTATCCAAGTTGGCTTGTTTAAAGATAAATTTGAAAAAATAGATGTAGAAACGATTATCCAACGAGAAATTCGTTATATTGGAAGTCGTTCACAAAACCCATATGACTGGCCAATCGCTTTGCACCTATTGGCCAAAGGCGCCATTGATGTTTCTACCATGGTTACCACAAAGGTTTCTTTAGAAAACTGGCGCGAAGCATTTGAAAGCGTAATGTCAGGCGATGAGGTCAAAGTAATGATCCAGTCGGGTGAAAGCTTTAGCTAAAAAATGGAGCCAGGAACTTTCTGGCTCTAATTTATTTATAAATCAGCGAATACATTTCGAAAGGGGGATTTAAATGGAACTAGATGCAAGAACGAACCAACTATTTATTGAGATTTTAAATAACCCTGACGAAACCAGTACTTCTTTGAAAATAAGACATGACTTGACGCGTTCGCAGTTAAGTTATTCCATCCAAAAGGTCAATGAATATTTAGATGAATTAAATTTAGATCCGATCACGCGAACGTCAAACGGTCATTTTATTATAACTAAGAAAACGGCGGAAGAATTCGATCAGAACAACGCTCAAATGTCAATGGTCACTTATTTATTACCAGAAGAACGCGTTCAGTTATTGATCCTTATGCTACTATCAAAAACAGAGCCTTTATCGATGAATCACTTTATTGTTGAACTGAATGTCAGCAAAAATACGGTTGCCAGAGACCTCAAAGAAGTAGGACCACTTTTAGCGCAATATCAATTACGTTTGGAATACTTACGATCTAAAGGTTATCGTATCAAAGGAGAAGAATGGAATCGTCGACAGTTACTAACTGAAACAGTCAATACCATCAACCAATTTATCAATAATGAAATACTTTTAAAACAATTTGGTGATATTGACCAGACACAGCTTACAGAATATAAAAGAAAAGTTAGTGTATTAGAAAGACATTTAAACCTGCGCTATTCTGACGATAAAGTAAATGATTTACCCGTATTGACCTTACTTTTTGACCGGCGTATTTTACGAGGTAAAACCATTAATTATGATTTTGCCTTAGATTATATCGAATTACAGGAAACAAAAGAGTACAAGGTGGTTAAGGAAGTCTTTTTCCCAGAGCATGAGGAAGAAACCAATGAAATCATCTATTTTACCTTACTTTTTTTATCAACGAATCTAACTCAAGTGGATGTTTTATCAAAAGGACAATTTGACTACTTACAGTTCGCAGTTTCAGCCATGATTAGTCGTTTTGAAAAAGTGGCTCATGTGATCATCGAAGATAAAGAGGAATTGCTTCAACGGATTATGGTACATATGCGTCCAGCTTATTATCGTATTAAATATGGGATGCATTTGACAGAAATTGATTTACAAAGGCAGCAAAGCCGAGAAGTTTCTTCTATTTTCTACTTGGTGAAAAAATCAGTGAAACCTTTAGAAGAGTTTTTTGAAAAAGAGATTTCAGATACAGAGATCTTTTATTTAGCCTTATTTTTTGGTAGCCATTTACTGGAAAACAACAGCTCTTTATTACGTAAGAAAAGCCCCACGGCTGTTATTGTTTGTACGAACGGGATCTCTGTATCCCTTCTTATGGAACGAACGTTAAAGGGCGTTTTCCCAGAAATTGATTTTGTTTCTACGATGTCATTAAGAGAATTCTACGCACAGGAGATTACTGCGGATCTAGTTTTTTCTTCGGTTCCCTTAGAGACCGATAAAAAATATTTTCTAGTGAAAGACTTTTTGACAGATAAAGGGAAAATGCAATTAAGACAAAGAGTAATGAATGAAACTGTAATTGGTTTAGACGAATCTTCACTAGCAGAAAAAATCGTAGCTGAAGTTGCTGAGCAAGCT
This sequence comes from Tetragenococcus sp., assembly GCA_030462125.1. Classification (GTDB taxonomy): domain Bacteria; phylum Bacillota; class Bacilli; order Lactobacillales; family Enterococcaceae; genus Tetragenococcus. The sequence goes on along the minus strand of JAKDZT010000062.1, from coordinate 4,164 downwards.
ACTGTACCTGATAAAGAAAATTTATTTTTTGAAGTGTTAAGGCTTTTGAAAGATAATACTTCAGAAAATGCTGTGATGAATAATGAAATCAATCATTTTGATCAATTAATGCCTGAAAATGGGGTTATCATAGAAGAAAGTGCTGTGTCGTGGCATGAGGCTTTAGAATTACTGAGCCAACCTTTGATCGAACATAAAAAGATTGAACCGCGCTATTTAACTGCCTTAAAACAAGAATTGACAGGGATTCCGCCGTATATTGTTTTTCGCAATCAACTAGCTTTGCCACACACTGAACCTGAAAAAGGTGCACAAGGTGTTGCTATGACTTTTGGCGTTTTTAAAAAGGGCATCACGGCCGAAACTGGCGAAACGATTCATTTTGTTGTACTTCTAGCTTCAGACAATAAAGAAAAGCATGTAGATGCTTTATTGGAAATTATGGATTTGGCTGGCCGTGGCACGGTGTTATCGGACTTATTGACATGTAGCGATAAAAGTCAGGTGTGGCAGCTACTACGTTTATATAGAATCAATTATTGGGGGTAAAGTAAATGGAAAAAAAGGTCACAGATTATCTGGCGTATTCGCCCATTTTATTGGGTGAACAATATCAAGACAAAAAAGCGGTTTTTGCAGCAGTACATCAACTAGCAGCAGAAGATGGTTGGGTAACCAAAGAATTTTCACAAAAAATTTTGGAAAGAGAAGAGACATATCCTACAGGAATTGATCAAGGAAATTTTGGAGTTGCCATCCCTCACACAGATCCAGAGTGGGTAACAGAGGAATTCATTGCGTTAGTTATTCCCCAACGTCCTGTTTTATTTCAAAGAATGGACGATAAGCAACAAGATGTACAAGCAGATTTTATTTTTATCTTAGGCTTAAACCAACCACATGAACAGTTAGAGATGCTACAAAACTTGATGCAGTTGATTCAAAACACAGAATTATTAGAAGGTTTATACAAACAAACAAATCGCGAAGATGTACTTGCTTTATTGAAAAATTATGGTTTTTAAGAGCTTAAAAATAACCACTATAAGAAAGGCTGCGCAAAGTCTTATCTTATAGTGGTTATTTTTTTTCAATACAAAATAAAATGGGCGGTTGGTTTTTTTGATTCATAAATTGGTATTGCAAGACATTATAAGACTCTTGCGGTAAATTTTGACAATATTTTTCGATCATATTTAACTCTTCTTTTCCGCCAGCGTGTCCATAATAGGAAACAATGACAATCCTTCCTTTGTAACTCAAGTGTCTAAGCAGAGTATCTAAGGCTTGTTTGGTTGTGTTAGGTAAAGTAATCACGGTTTTATCACTTTTTGGTAAATAGCCCAAGTTGAAGATAGCTGCTTTGATGGTTTCGTCTTTTGTAAGGTAGTTTTCCAAGTGTTCATGACCGTCAAAAATTAATTTCGTTTGTTCAGTCAGTTCTTGTTCAATGAGTCGTTGCTTTGTTTTTTGTAAGGCTTGTTCTTGAATATCAAAGGCGTAAACTTTGCCGTTTGGTTTTACAGCTTTGGCTAAAAACAAGGTATCATTACCATTGCCCATAGTAGCATCTACGGCATGATCATGATCTGTGAGAATTTCTTTTAGCAATGCATGGCTAAACTGTAAGGCGTTTTGTAACATAAAGACCCCTCGCTTTATATACTTCCTATCATTGTTTCTTTTGTAATCCCCAAAGTAATCGCTGTTTACGATAAATGGGATAAGTGAATAACAACCAAGTAAGGCTTTCGCAATAACCGGCTAATATATCTGTAGGAAAATGTACACCTAAGTAAATGCGGCTAATACCAATCAATAAAATAAAAATAGCTAAGAAAGTTTGTAAACTGATCTGCCAAATTTTTGTTTGCGTAAACAGTGGAACTAAAAAAATCAATGCCCCATAAAATATCATGGTAGCTGTTGCGTGTCCGCTAGGAAAACTATAACTGGTCTCAACTACTAAATGTTCTAGTGTGGGACGTTGACGAGCGAAAAATAATTTTAATAAAGGAGTGATGACTCCTGCTACTACAGCCACACTCATACTCAACCAAATGGCATCAACGTACTTTTTTCTATACAGGAGCACAAAAAGCATAGCTAAGAGCAGTATAATAATATTTGTTGCACTGCCAAATTGTGTGATCCATAAGAAAAAACCGTTCCAATTGGGATGAAGGCTACGTATAACTGAGGTAATGGCGTCATCAAAAGTTGTTAACCATTCTGGATAAAATTTTACGACATAACTTAAAAAAGCAAAAATTAAAAAAGTGCAACTAGCTGTAAACGGCATATATAACTTTTTGTTCATATAAATAAGTGCTCCTTAGATCAATTTAACAAAAAATAGTATAGCATACTTGCTAAAGTAGATTGGATTGAATTGAATAACTTAGGAAATTTTTTATGTTACAGTTAGATTAAAAAAACATTACGCTCGTTTTTTGTTTTGATTATGAAAATTTTTCCATGTATAATTGAAATAAATGTAAAAGTTTGGAGGAGAATAAATGAAATCGTCTTTGACTAGAAAAGAACGCAGAAAAATTCAACAACGTATGAGTTTGTCTGGGAATATAAAAAAAGGTGCAGCTGTTGTTGGTACCGTTACTGCAGTTACAGCAGTTAGTCCTTTGTTACCAGTACATAATGTACAAGCTGAAGAAGCAGATAGCAGTGTGGTGGCACCTTACGATGATGCGGCAGATGAGACAAATAACGTAGAAGCTCAGTCTGATGAAATGGCTACAGAAGAAGCAAACGCTGAAGCTGAAGCGAATGGCTCGGAACTAGAAGATACAGAGCAAGAACCTTCCATGTCTGAGGATGAAACTTCGTATGTACAAGAACAAGAACAATCTCAGGTAACTGAAGGTGAACATTTACCAGAACAGCAAGAAGTAGAAGAACCTGCTGAAGAGGATTGGGGTAATACAGCTGAATACGCAACAGAAGCGCCTCAAGAAGAAACAGATGAACCAGCAGAAGAATCTCAAGAAGAAGAAGCAGATGAACCAGCAGATGAAGCTGAAGAGTTAGAACTTCCTGAAGATGAGGACGAACAATTACAAGAAGCTGCAGGTGAATTCCCAGGGGATGAAAATCCGGGAGCTTCGACTTTTGCTAGCCAACCTGCGCAAGAACCTTCTGCTTTTATTGAAGAGCTTGCTGCTCATGCAGAACCTGTTGCTGCTGAAAATGATTTGTATGCTTCAGTGATGATCGCCCAAGCAGTCATTGAAAGTGGTTGGGGTTCAAGTACTTTATCACAAGCACCAAATAATAATTTATTTGGTATTAAAGGAACCTATAATGGGCAATCTGTTAAAATGCCTACCCAAGAATATATAAATGGTAGATATGTCACAGTTAATGCAGATTTTCGGAAGTACCCCTCTTATACAGCTTCATTTCAAGATAACGCTGCTTTATTAAGTACCAATTTGTACAGTGGTGCTTGGAAAAGTAATACGAATTCATATCGAGATGCTACAGCTGCTTTGACGGGCGTTTATGCGACTGCACCTAATTATAATACTGTATTAAATGGGGTAATTGAAGACTATAACTTAACTCGTTTTGATACAGGAAATTCTGATGATGGTATTATCGACACTGGCACAGGAGATAATGAAAACTCTGGTGAAGATAGCAATTCTGATAATACAGATAATTCTGGCGAAAATGACAATTCCTCCAATAATGGCTCAGGCACTTATACAGTACAACCAGGCGATTCTGTTTGGTTGATCGCAAATAATAACGGCATCACGATGGATGAATTACGTAGTTGGAATAATATTCAAAATGATTTTGTCTATGCTGGACAAGAATTGGTCGTGGAACAAGGGAATAATTCCAGTGGCTCAAATAATTCAAACAGTAACTCAGGTAGCTCTGATAACAATTCCGGCGGCAGCAGCTATACAGTTCAATCAGGGGATTCTGTTTGGTTGATCGCGAATAATAATGGCATCACGATGGATGAATTGCGTAGCTGGAACAATATCGAAAATGATTTTGTTTATCCTGGACAAGAATTAACGGTGTCGCAAGGAAATAGTTCTAGTGGCTCTAGCAATTCTAGTAACTCCAACAATAATTCCGGCGGCAGCAGCTATACAGTTCAATCAGGGGATTCTGTTTGGTTGATCG
>JAKDZT010000311.1 GCA_030462125.1 Tetragenococcus sp. | reverse complement strand
TGTAAGTTAGTCCATTTTAAAAAACAATAATAGCTTGAGTAAGTTCATAAAGATTGGAATACTAGTTTAACACTATAAAAGTTTAAATCAACTGTAAAAAAGCGGACGCTCCCATAGTATAAGGATTATACATAAGAAGGTGAGAAAACGCTCGTCCTCTAAAAGTTGACATTCTATGACTGTCATCTTATGCTTTTTGTAAGGACAAAAACTAAAGGAGAGATTAGATGAGCTTAACAGATACGTATACTTTATCAAATGGAGACAAGATCCCTATCGTTGGTTTTGGGACCTGGCAAACACCGGATGGCGATGTTGCTGAATCTTCAGTTTTAGCAGCGTTAAATGCCGGTTATTGTCATATAGATACAGCAGCGATTTATGGCAACGAGGAATCTGTTGGTCGTGGGATTGCTAAAAGCGGTGTTTCTCGGGATGAGTTGTTTGTCACAACTAAATTGTGGAATGCCAATCATTCCTATGATTTAGCAAAAAAAGCGATTGATGAATCACTAGAAAGATTAGGACTAGATTATCTCGATTTATATTTGATTCATTGGCCTAACCCAAGCGAGTTTAGAGATCACTGGCAAGAAGCCAATGCAGATACTTGGCGTGCCATGGAAGAAGCAGTTTATGCTGGTAAAATTCGTTCCTTAGGGGTATCAAATTTCTTAGAACATCATATTGATGCGTTATTGGAAACAGCTAAAATTCAACCGGTTGCCAATCAAATTTTCTTAAATCCAAGTGATCAACAGGAAGATCTGGTAGCCTATAATAAGAAACATGATATTTTAAGTGAAGCTTACAGTCCACTAGGTACAGGGAAAATATTTGATGTGCCAGAGCTAAACGTATTAGCTAGCGTTTATAATAAAACCATTGCACAAATTGTCTTACGTTGGAGCTTACAGCATGGTTTCTTACCACTGCCTAAGTCCGTGCATGAAGATCGTATTATTGAAAACACCCAAATTTTTGATTTTGAATTAAGCGATAAAGACATGCAAGCTATTGACGGTTTGAAAGGTACTGCGGGTACAGGGCCAGATCCTGATAATAAATAAAAATCAAACTCTCCCTTACTATTGAGCTTTTCATAGCAGGGGGAGTTATTTTATTGAGCTTTTACCACAGCCCATTCATCAATTGCTTTGTTATTTTGATCTTTTAATACAAGCCAACTGTTGGTTCCTCCATAGTAAAGAAATAATCCGACTTCATTGACGCTTTTTAAAATAATATCTTCAGTCGTAATAAAATTTTGGATTTTGTCTTTTTGCTCCTCACGTAATTGTGTTCCCATTCGGGCGTCTAAACCAACGGAGCCGTCTTTATTTAAATTGTATTCTTTACGTAGTTGTGCTCCTTTTTTAATCAGCATTTCATTGTGTTTTTGCCAGATGACAGTTGCTTGGCTACCAAAATCGTCGACAAAAAATTCTATTTCACTTAATGCTTTTTTCCAACGGTGCTGGACTTTAGCGGGTGTTTTCTTTTTCTGCACGAGCGAAAAACCCAATTTTTCTAAGAGTAATATAACCTCTGCTAGGTAATCCTTGCTTGCCGGTCGATGGTTTTTAGACGTTTCTAGTGTTTTCTCTGTAATGTTTTGCAAATTGTTTCCCTGTGTTATTTCAGTGAACCGTTGGATTAACTGAACATTATCTAAGCTTTCTGGTGGAATGATTTGGACAAAGGTATCTGCTTGTGTAGCAGATTTTTCATTTAAAATAGAATGGATCGATTGAAGTTGTTTTTCTTTAAACAACAGATAAAAACCATTTTTATCGTAATTGAGGCCTTCTCGTGAATAAAAAATAATTATCTTACTATCAGTATTAGTTAAAATTATTTCATCCTTTTCATTGCTCAAAGCAAGTTTAGCATTGATGGTCATAATACATTTACTCCTTCTATATAAGCGAAATAAACAAAGTATAAGTAAAGAATTAGCTAATAGTTTATTATTTTATTTCAGTTATTTTATTTCTTTGTTTTAGTCTAGTATAAACTTTTTTTGAGTTGTGGGAAAGGGATCGTATGAAATATCTGTGTTTAAGAGGCAAAGCATGGTTCTGTTATTAAGCAGATAGTTCATTATTTTACAATAAAACCAAAAAATTAACGTTTGAAATTACTATTTATTCATGTATAATTGAAGTTGTAAAAAATAATAAAGGTTCGTCTTCAGGGGCAGG
>JAKDZT010000310.1 GCA_030462125.1 Tetragenococcus sp. | reverse complement strand
GTCTCTTTTATGTCTAATCCTAAAAATTTTTCTCCAGACTTAACTTTCACATCTTTCATTTCATTTTTTGCTTTAATAGCTTTTGTATTTATTTTTTTAGGTTTTTCATTTGTTAAATTTATTAACTCATTTTTCTTTTGTGATAAATCTTTCTCTAAAGTTTTAATTTCTCGTTCTAAATCTTTTTTTTCTTTATATTCGTTCACATCTTTATATTCATTTGTACCTACTAGTTTTCTTTCAATACCACGTTCTTGCAAAAGATCAGCTACTAAATTTACTTCTTTATCTCGCCAATCTTTGAATGGTCTTCGCTTATTTAACGTATCATCTTGTTGCTTGATTGCTCTATCAAATGAAACTTGTTTTTCTAAACCTCTTTTATAATCTCCAGCAACCGGAACAAAATTTAAATGTAAATGTGGACTTGCTTCATCATTATGAATTACAGCATTGTACACTTTTAAATTTGGGTTTCGTTCTTCAAAATCTTCAAACCATTCTTCTAAAATCTCGTTCGCTTTTTTAAAATCTTCTGGCGAATTAAAATCATCTTTATCGCCAACTTGTATAATCATTTCTTGTTGCACAAAAGTTTTTTTACTATCTTTTATATGCTCATAGTAACTATCAATTTTTCTATCTTTTCTTTTTTGTTTGTCATTATATTTTTCTAAAGCTTGTCCAAATTCTCGTTCATATAATTTTTTCAAATCTTCTTTTACTAACGTTTTATTTTGTTCTGTTCTGTCATAATCTATATGCGAATTTTTCTCTTTTTGTTTCTCAGTAAATTCACGATTGTTGTGTTTCAAGTTCGTTTTATTACTTGCTTTCTTGAAAGACACTGACATGCTCATACCGTCCACCCCTTTGGATAACACACTAGCTCAAGTTTGTTACTTTGTCAAAGTAACCTTTTCGGTATTGTGACATTTCGCTGCGCTACATGTACACAATGAAAAGGTGCTTTCAGCATGAGTCTTGCAGACGCAAAGTCAAGTTCAAGGTCAAGATCAAGTTCCTTTGGCTACTTCGCAGCCAATAAAATTATCGCTTGGACGTTGTCCTTATTCGCTCAAATTTATAAGAGGCTTTTCTCCAAATTTTATATTTGTTTGGAGAAAGTAAAAATAAAAAACCCCCTTCGAATTTTCATTCTAGGGGCGAGTTTTTATTTTATTAAGTTCAAAAACGCAGAGAATGTTTCGGGTGTTTTTTGCTTATTTTAATTTTCTGTCACATCAATTCCACGCAACCAACTATCTAATTCATCTTTCAATTCCTTCTGATATTCAGTAAAAGATTTCTTCAATTCGGTAGTTAACTCATCATGTTCAGCAATTTCTTTTAACATTTTTCTGTACTTATATTTCGAATCTCTGCCAATTTCATTCCAGAAATTGTGATTAGTTCTTAAACCAGACAGCATAATTTTATCATTCGCTGACCAATCAAGTGGCATAAATTCTAAAGCAGAAAAACTATCTAATGTTTCAGTTAGAATTTTATCCCATTCGTTCGCTTTTGCTCGTCGTAGCTGAACTTCTAGTCGCCACCATGATTTCACATCTTCATGTATGTATTGCTTTTTTCGACCTTGCTCAATATATTTATTATACAAACGGACTTGTCGTTCACTTCCACGACTGCCCCAGTACATTGTTTCTAGCTCACCACTTCGCCCATAAATTGGTCTATATGAAACAGCATCAGCTAATGTATATTGTTGTATTAATTCATCTGGCAAATTGTAAATATCGCATGCAACATCAGCCCGTGAAAAGTGTGGTTCTATAAATAACTGATGAATAAAATTCTTAATATTATAGTCAACAAATGTACCTAGTTTATTAGGGTTAAAATCAATACGTCCTTTTTCTTCATGAAACTTAACTGTTTCAAAATAAGCAACATTTTCTTCGTAACGATCCACTAAATTAAAACCACTATATGACTCTTTGGCAAAACCATAGTCAACGAGCATATTTCCAAGCTCTTCTAAGTCATAAGCTAACTTGCCTACAATCGTTATTCTGTCGATAGACCAATCTAATTTATAACTTTTTACTGACTTTCCGACACTTAGCCGCCTATTAGAAAGGGCGACTAAAAAATCCCAATTTTTCAAAGTTTTGATTTTTTTACTCATAAATACAAAAACTCCCTTTCTTGCCATCTCCAACTAGGCTAGAAAAGAAGCTAA
>JAKDZT010000309.1 GCA_030462125.1 Tetragenococcus sp. | reverse complement strand
TGCTTAATCTCACCATTAATAACATTTAATCTAAAGTCCAACGTCGGATTTGATAAAGTAGCCGGACCTTGTCGTATCTCGTAAAGGTCATAGTACCAACCACGTCGTTCCATTTCAGCCAGTACGCCATGAATAGCATACGGGTCATAACAAATCGCTTGAACATCTAGTTGATTTTTGCTTACATAAGATTCTATGTAATCTAGGACTTGATCTGTATTAATAATGCCACTGGATAGGTCTGTTATCGTGCAGTAGCCATCTTTTGCAAGTTGATAGTAATCTATAAGGTCACGTTCCATCTTGCCTTGTAGACCCCCTTTTGTGCCTACAAAAGAATGCGACGTGACATAGTATTGTTTATTCGTTTCGTCCAGATGAACGAAAGAAACAGAAGTTAAGTCATCCGCACGGGATAAGTCCAATCCGATATAAACTTTTGCGCCTGCGATATCAAAGTCTGCTTCATTTTTCTTCCAGTCATTAAAATCTAAATACGATTCTTCGCTAGCCTGCATCCAGTAGTTAAAGTTTTTAACCAGCACTCGAAACATTGTGCCTTTCTTAGTTGCTTCAGTCACACGTTTTTCTAGGAATGTTTCAATTTGCTCTTTCAATTCATCCGATTCATTAATTAAAGGATTCGACTTCGCCCACATGGTGGAGTCTTGCCATTCGTCTTCGCTGTCTTGCTCGTAGATGACAGCAAAATATTCGGGATCATCGTAAGATTCGTCGAGTATATCTTTAGCGTAAGGTAACTCGTCCGTATACATTGGTGCGTTAAGATTAAAACCAGCCGTAGAGATGATAAAGATTAAGCTTTGCCGTAAGTTTCCTTGCCCAGATTCAATAAGTTCTAACATTTCGTTTGTTTTAGCTGCATGGTACTCATCAATAACAGCTAAAAATGGTTCGAATCCATCAATAGCACCTGTATCACGCGACAAAGGCATAACATAAGAATCATCTTTTAAATTTTGGAGTAACTCGCGAACTTTTTTAACATCTTTTTGCAATTCAGGAACTTTGGATGTAAAGTACATCAGCTGTTTGGCTACCATATTGAAAACAATACTTGCTTGTTTCTTGTCATTAGCTGCACAAAATAATTGCCGACCTTCTGCAGGCTCCTTATCAAATAAAAAGGCGTATAAAACTAAACCAGATACTAATAAGGATTTTCCTGACTTACGTCCAACGGAAATAAAGGCTTTGCGGAAGCGCAACATATCTGTATCTTTGGTAAACCATCCACGGACACTTGCTATAATAAATTTTTGGAACAAACCTAGTTTATTTACTTTTCCTTTGGTATCAGGAAGAGCTTCAATAAACTTGATCACCTTCTTTGCACGCTTCGGTTTATAAATATAGTTCCAATTTGGGTCTTCAAACGAACGATGGATATCTTTTAAGTGTCGTATACAAGCATTTTGCGCATCTTTGCCAGCGATATAAGCGCCTGAAAGAACCATGACACAATATTTGTAAGCATCGTCTCGATATTCATCAGGTATATCCAGTAATTGTTCGTAATCTTTAGGAATTTTAACCTTAGTCATCGTCATCAACACCAAATTGATCGTATACCGATTGTTTTTCTGTGCTTTCTGTTGGCACAACAATGCGCATACGGCTGTCAATCGTTAAACCTAGCTTGTTACATACCGATTTTAGCTCCTTATGACAATCCATATAGATTAAATAAGGCCCTGTACGCTTGTTTTCGTCAGGGTCATAGGTGCCTACCCGCTGAATATCCCAATAAGCTTCTTCTTGCATGCCCACAAGCTGGCAATAATTCTTCACCATAACCATATCTAGTTCAGCGATTGGTAGTTGAGAGAGCAAAGGCACGATTCTAAGCCATTCTTTACGAGCTATCTCGTTTAAATCTTCGGGGATATCGTCGACATTGATTTGATCATAAGCGTTTAATGTATTTTCTTGCAGTTCAGCGGCTTCTAACTCCGCTTTTGTGCGGTGCCCTTGTTTTGCATCATTTAATTTTCTTGGTCTTGCCACGCAATCACCTCCTAAAATGGGTTTCGGGAATTATTTTTTTGGGAATTCGGTCACAGAAAAGTGCGGCTCGTTATCGAGTCTTCCAAAAAAGCCAGGGGGATTTTTTAAGCCCTGGCAAAAAAATATTTTTTTATTTTTTATGAATTTTGTTATGGCAAGAAACACAGACTGCCTCTAAATT
>JAKDZT010000061.1 GCA_030462125.1 Tetragenococcus sp. | reverse complement strand
ATATAATTGTTCGTTTTGGGTAGAAACTTTAATCTGTTTTTCTAGTTGATCTAAATGATTTTTTATATGTTTTAAATAGATATTAAAGGAAAGAACGACTTCCCATAAAATTTCTAACAAGAGATTCATTTCAGAGTTATTATCATTAGGCTTGAAATAATGTGTTATGATCTTATCTAAAAAGGGGAGCGAGTAATTCGTTATCGTAATAATTCGATTATCGGGCGTAATGACTAAGGACAAGGGATAAGTTTCAAATTGTTGGAAACCGGAGGGACTCTGAATTTCGTAAGGAAATTGCAGTAATAAAAGGACCGCTTTTTTCATCACCTGTTGGTTCAACCCTTCACTGCGTGAATTTTCTTCATCATCTAAAACAGCTGTTAAATAATCTTGAGGCAACTTATAATTTTCAACCAAAGCACTGATTTCTTGAGTTGTAGGTTTTTCAACATGGACCCACAAAGTTTTTTTATCGATTGTATCTTGTTTAGCTAAATAGTTGTTATGGATCGTATAATAATAAAGCATGGATTTCCCTTCTTTATTTCCCTTGCCTAGTCGTAAGCTTTGTTATCTATTTTAACAGAAAAACGAAAAACAATGAAATAACTCCTCAAAATTGGAAGGAAGCTATTTATTTATTAGAAAGGACTTCTTTATGTCTACATTTTCACTGATTTATCTATTTTGGTATTTTTTTCCTGTAATTGTTTTGTTTGCAGGGAAACTATGCATTTCTGTTTTCTCATTAAAAAAACGCTTTCGTTTAAAAGCGGCGGATTTATCTGTCCCCTTTTTACTGTTTGGTATTCACCAGCTTTCCAAACTTAGTTTCCAATTTTCTATTTTTCCTTATTTTTTGATCACCCTTTTATTACTAGGGATCGCTTTGGCTGTTTTACAGGCCTATTTTTTTGAGGAAATTGTCTATCCTCGCTTTTTTAAAATGTATTGGCGCTCTGTATTTTTACTTACATTGCTCTTATATATTGTTTTGATTATTTTTAGTATTATGCAGCTCTTTTAAAGTTTTTTAAATAAAAGTCTTTTAAAAAACTTTGAAAGAACTCGCCTTACCCGGCATTTCCATTTGGTAAAAAAAAGTCAAAAAAGTTCTTTAGCAATTTCATGTAAAATGTGGTAGAAAGTGGGGGATTGTGGTAGACTAGGTTTATCAGGTGGTAATTGGAGGGGTAAAAATGCTAATGGGTGAATTTCAACACTCGATAGACACAAAAGGTCGCTTGATCGTACCTTCCAAACTTCGTGAACAACTAGGTGAAAAATTTGTTGTGACACGTGGTTTAGATGGGTGTTTATTTGGCTACCCTCTAAGTGAATGGGAGAAATTAGAAAAAAAGTTGGATCAAATGCCGCTTGCTAAAAAAGATGCAAGAAGCTTTGTACGTTTCTTTTATTCTGCAGCCACTGAATGTGAAATTGATAAACAAGGTCGTATCAATATTCCAACTACACTGAGAAAACATGCGCATTTAGAAAAAAGCTGTGTCATTATTGGTGTTTCCACCCGAATTGAAATTTGGGATGAACAACGTTGGAACGACTTTTCTGAAGAAACAGAAGAAAATTTTGATGACATCGCCGAAACGATGATCGACTTTGGCTTGTAGAAAGAGGAAATTAGATGGTAATGTTTCAACATTTTACAGTAATGAAAGAAGAGACTGTAGATAGCTTGGCTATTGATCCTCATGGCATTTATATCGATTGTACTTTAGGAGGAGCAGGCCATAGTCGCTATTTATTGGAACAGTTAGCATCGGATGGTCATCTGTATGCTTTTGATCAAGATCAAAAAGCGATTGATTATGCGAAAGAGTATCTAAAGCCTTATGTAAAAAAGGGGCAAGTAACGTTTATAAAGCGAAATTTTCGTTTTATAAAAGAAGAGCTGGAAGCCTTAAACGTTCATAAAGTTACTGGAATTTTTTATGATTTAGGCGTTTCCTCGCCGCAATTAGAGGAAGCTCAGCGCGGTTTTAGTTATCACCAAGAAGCTCCATTAGATATGCGGATGGATCAAGAGCAAACATTATCTGCTTATGACGTTGTTAATGAGTATGATTATCAGCAATTAGTGAAAATATTTTTCCGTTATGGAGAAGAGCGTTTTTCTAAACAAATTGCGCGCAAAATTGAAACGGCACGTAAAAGTCAGCCGATTACCACAACCACCCAACTAGTCGACATCATAAAATCAGCCATTCCTGCCCCTGCTAGAAGAAAGGGCGGGCATCCAGCAAAACGGGTGTTTCAGGCAATCCGAATTGCAGTAAATGACGAATTAGGCGCTATCGAGGATTCATTAGAACAAGCGATTGGACTTTTAGCTAAAGAAGGGCGAATTGCTGTTATTACTTTTCATTCTTTAGAAGATCGTATTGTAAAAAATGTCTTTAAAGAATATGGTCAAGCAAAAGAAACGCCTCCCGGACTTCCTATCATACCGGAGGACTTTCAACCTATTCTTTCTATTATAACAAAAAAGCCAGTTCTTCCGACTGAAGAAGAAATTGAAAAAAATAATCGTTCACGCAGTGCAAAACTACGTGTAGCTCAAAAGATAAAGGAGGAGTAAACCCATGGCAGAACAAAAAGCACAAGATGCTTCTTATGAAATGGAAGAAGAAGTGTCACCAGAGCAGATAGACACTCAACCATCGGATACTCCTAGCCGCCCAGATGTGGTGACTGTCCCTTTATCTCCGAGTCGTAAGTTAGAAAAAATATCGCGCTTAGAAAAAGCGTTAGTTGCCTTTTTTTTAACAGCTTTGGTTGGCTTAGGGTTACTTACAATTAGCCTACGGACATCCATTAGTGAGGTTGAGCAAGATGTTTCCTCCTTACAAGAAAATGTGAACCAAGGAAAAGCGCAAGTGACACGGTTGCAACAAGAAAAAAATGAGCTATCAAAAAGTGAACGAATTCAAGAAATTGCTGAAGATCAAGGGCTATCCATTGATAGTGAACATTTAAGGAAAGTGAAATAAATGCGTATGATGGAAAAAATCCGGCAATACTTTAAAAAGAAAAACTTGTCTACCAAGAACAATCGCAAAAAAGTAGGAATTATTCTCTTTGCTACGAGTATTGGATTGTTCTTTTTATTTGTCGCACGGTTAAGCTATATTGTCGTAGTAGGCAATGTTGCTGGAGAGTCACTAGAAACACAAACCCAAAATTTATATCAAGGATCAGAAGTTGTTAAAGCCAAACGAGGGACCATTTACGATCGTAATGGAGAACCAATCGCAGAGGATGCGACTTCTTATTCTTTATATGCCGTGTTATCAAAAGCTTATAAAAATGATGATGAAAACTTATATGCTGAAGAAAAAAACTTTGATAAATTAGCAGAAGCTATCTCAGATACAGTTGACGATGTAGATAAAAAAGAGGTAGTGAAAGTGCTAGAAGAAGGGGCAGAGGAAAATAAATACCAAGTAGATATTCCTAATGCCAAAAGTATTAGTTTACAACAAAGAGAAGAAATTGAAGATACACTAGACGAACAAAATATTAACGGCTTGTACTTTACGGAACATCCATCTAGGATCTATCCAAATGGTGTTTTTTCTTCGCATTTTATTGGTTATGCAGACATCCAAAATGATGAAGAAACCGATCAAGAAAGTCTAGTAGGACAGATGGGAATTGAAGAAGATTATGATGATATTTTAAAAGGGGAAGATGGAAGAATCTTTTATCAAAAGGATAATTATCAAAACCCTTTACCTGGAACAGTTGCCGAATCTGAGCCTTCTGTTGATGGCCAAGATATTTATACAACCTTAGATAGCAGGTTGCAAAGTTATATGGAAACATTGATGGATGAAGCATGGGAAAATGTTGACGCCAAAGATTTGACAGCCGTATTAATGGATGCCAAGACAGGCGAAATTGCTTCAATGTCACAACGCCCTACTTTCAATCCGGAAACGAAAAAAGGCATTAATGATGACGATTTTGTTTGGTCGAATTTGTTTGTAGAAGATAATTATGAACCAGGTTCAACTATGAAACCAATGACAGTGGCTAGCGCGATTGATAACGACGTTTTTGATCCTGAAGAAACTTATGAACCCGGAGAAATACAATTACGTGATGCTACTATTAGAGACTGGGATTATAATAGAGGCTCAAAACCTAGTTTAACCATGCGACAAGCCCTATCTTGGTCGAGTAATGTGGGGATGGTCACACTAGAGCAACGGATGAAAGAGCGTTGGCAGAAAAACTTGCAAGAGTTTGGCTTTGGTAGGAGTACCTATTCTGGCCTTTCTAATGAAAAAAGCGGAACATTACCAGAAGATAATGTTGTCAGCCATGCCATGACTGCTTTTGGCCAAGCGATTGGTGTTACTCAATTTCAAATGTTACAAGCTTTTAGTGCGATTTCTAACGATGGTGCCATGTTGAAACCACAAGTAGTGAAAAAAATTGTTAATGACGCGAAAAATGACGAAATGGAGACTCAACCAGAAGTCGTGGGGCATCCCATTTCTCAAAAAGCAGCTAAAGACGTTCGCCAGTATATGAGAGATACAGTAGAAAGTGAAGAGTATGGGACAGCTTATGATCAATATGAGGTTCCTAATGAAAATATCTCTGCTAAAACTGGAACAGCAGAAATCTCTCGTGACGGAAACTATAACGAAGGAGAGAACTTGTATTCAGTGGTTTTGATGACGCCTTCTGAAGATCCGCAATATGTTATGTACCTTACAATGAATCAACCAGAACAAGAAGATACCGAAGTATTGTCTAGTATTGCTAATCCATTATTAGAACGAGCCATGGACCTTCGAGAGGTTGATGAAAGTGAAAATAACGAAGAAAGCAGTACTGAAAAAGTTAAAGTAGAAGATTATCGGAACTTAGAGGCAGATGCTGCGGCAAGTGATGTACAAAAGCAAGGACTAACTCCAATTGTTATTGGAGATGGTGATAAAGTCGTCGAGCAATCTGTGGATAACGGAGAACGATTGATGTCTTCTGAGAAATTAATGCTTTTAACCGATGATCAAAATCCAATGATGCCAGATGTTAGCGGCTGGTCAAAAGCCGATCTTGTCAAACTAGGAGATTTATTAGACGTTGAAGTCGAATTTGACGGGGAAGGTTATTGTGTCGAACAAAGCGTCGAACCTTACGACGAGATAAGCAATGAAAAGTTGCATTTTGAATTAGAAGAAGATTAACTGTAAAAAGAATTGAAATACAAGATAAATTGGATATAGGGAGAGAAAGATTATGGACTGGACAAAAATGATACTGCCGATTGCAAGTGGTTTTGCCATTACGGTCATCTTAATGCCATTATTTATTGGTTACCTTCAGATGAAAAAATATGGACAAGAAATTCGAGAGGAAGGTCCTAAATGGCATAATGCCAAAGCGGGGACTCCTACAATGGGCGGTGCCGTTTTTTTAGTCAGTTCATTAGTTACAGCGCTTTGGGTCGGATTGTGGCAGGAAGAGTTGTCGCCTTCTCTTATCACCTTGCTTTTTATTTTGTTTTTATACGGTTTATTAGGTTTTTTAGATGATTTTATTAAAGTATTTAAAAAGCAAAATATGGGCTTAACGTCAATGCAAAAATTAATAGGACAAATCGTAGGAGCCCTTATTTTCTATTTTGTTTATCTGTATGAAGGAAATGAAAATACACTGAACTTTTTTGGCTTAGCGCTTCCTTTGTCCATTTTTTATGGTTTATTCGTTTTGTTTTGGCTCGTTGGATTTTCCAATGCTGTCAATTTAGCTGATGGTATCGATGGTCTAGTTTCAGGGCTTGCGTTGATTTCTTTTGCTACTTATGCAATTATTGCCTGGTACCAAAATCAAATAGATGTTTTAATTATTTGCTTGAGTATGGTGGGCGCCTTAGCAGGATTTTTCCTTTATAATCGTAAACCGGCCAAAATATTTATGGGTGATGTAGGTTCACTTGCTTTAGGTGGTTTATTAGCAGCAATTTCCATCCTTTTACATCAAGAATGGACCTTATTACTTGTTGGTATAATCTATGTCATCGAAACAGCTAGCGTTATTTTACAAGTGGTCAGTTTTAAATTGACAGGTAAACGTCTGCTTAAGATGTCGCCTATTCATCATCATTTTGAAATGAGCGGCTGGTCGGAATGGAAAATTGATGGTATATTTTGGTTGACTGCTTTAATATTTTCACTCATTACTTTAGTGATTTGTTTAAATTAATGAATAAAAATCAGCAGGTAGTATTCGCAGGAGATGAAAAGATTGAAAAAAATTACGACGTATCAAAATAAAAAAGTGCTTGTTTTAGGACTAGCCAAAAGCGGGGTTAGTGCGGCCAAATTGTTACATGATTTGGGCGCACTTGTTACCGTTAATGATGGGAAGCCGTTTGAAGAAAATCCAGAAGCGCAGGATTTGCTAGCTTTAGGCATTAAAGTAATTTGTGGGAGTCACCCTATTGAATTATTAGATGAAGATTTTTCTATGATGGTAAAAAACCCAGGGATTCCTTATTCTCATCCATTAGTAGAAAAAGCCCAAGAACAAGGTCTTCCTATTCTAACAGAGGTAGAATTAGCTTATCAAATTTCTGATGCTGCGCTTGTCGCTATTACTGGAACAAACGGTAAAACAACAACGACCACTATGATTGAACACATCTTAAATGCTGGTATGAAAGACCATAAGGCATACTTAGCAGGTAATATCGGTTATCCCGCCAGTACGGTCGCAAAACAAGCAGAAAAAAATGATTGTCTGGTAATGGAAGTATCGAGCTTTCAATTAATGGGGATCCAACAATTTCATCCAAACGTTGCTGTATTAACTAATTTATATGAGGCCCACCTGGATTATCACGGTAGTTGGGAAGCTTATGTAAGTGCTAAATGGCATATTCAACAAAATATGACAGCAGATGATTTTTTGGTGTTAAATTGGGATCAAAAAACGATTCAAGAGCTAGCACAAAATACAAACGCAAAAGTTGTCCCATTTTCTACTAAAGAAGTCGTTGATGGCGCCTATTTATATCAAGGAACACTTTATTATAAAGATATAGCCATTCTTCCTGCAGATGAACTGGGTGTGCCAGGATCTCATAATATTGAAAATGCCTTAGCTGCGATTGCGACAGCTGTACTTTGGGGGATTGATTATCAAGTGATTGCTGACACTTTACAAACCTTTTCTGGGGTTAAACATCGCACGCAATATGTTGGTAAGGTGGATGAAGTAGCTTTTTATAATGATTCTAAAGCCACAAATATTTTGGCAACCCAAAAAGCGCTAGCTGGATTTGATCCACATAAACTAATTTTGCTATGTGGTGGTTTAGATCGAGGAAACGGCTTTGATTCATTAATTCCTTCATTAAAAGGTGTGAAAGCAGTTATTGTATTTGGTCAAACCAAATACAAATTAGAAGACGCTGCAAAAAAGGCTGGAGTTTCTATCATACGTTTTGCTGAAAATGTTGAAGCTGCAACAGAACTTGCTTTTGAATTAAGTCAAAAGGGAGATACTGTTTTATTGTCACCCGCTAATGCGAGTTGGGACCAATATCGTAACTTTGAAATACGTGGAGAACGGTATATGTCAGCAGTGGATCAATTAAGTCATAAGAAGAGGAGCAGTCAATGAGAGTACTAGTTACAGGCGGCGGTACAGGTGGGCACATTTATCCAGCACTCGCTTTTATCAACTATGTTAAAAATGTTGAGCCCGATTCAGCCTTCTTATATGTAGGGGCTAATCGTGGTATGGAAAATAAAATTTTGCCGCAAACCGATATCCCTTTTTTAACATTGGAAATTCAAGGCTTCAAACGCAAACTAACGTTTGAAAATTTCAAAACGATCCAGTTATTCTTAAAAAGCATCCGGCAAGCTAAAAAAATCATAAAAGACTTTCAACCGGATGTCGTCATTGGCACAGGTGGCTATGTTTCAGGCGCTGTCGTTTATGCGGCGGCAAAGTTGGGTATTGCTACGATTGTTCATGAGCAAAATAGTGTACCTGGCATTACCAATAAATTTTTAGCTCATTATGTTGATAAAATCGGGATCGCTTTTGCAGATACAGCGCAATATTTTCCTAAAAATAAAACGATTTTAGTAGGAAACCCACGCGCTCAAGAAGTGGTAGGGATGAAGCGATCCGACTTATTACGTAAGTTTGATTTAAATCCAGGAAAAAAGACCGTTTTAATTTTTGGGGGGAGCCAAGGAGCGCTGAAAATTAATCAAGCTGTAGTAGCAGCTATTCCTGAGTTTGCCAAAAAAGATTACCAAGTACTCTACGCTTCTGGGGAACGTTACTATGAAGAAATCAATGAGACGATCGGTATGACAAAAGATGCCTTTTCTAACATCAGTATCCAGCCTTATATCAAAAATATGACAGAAGTAATGGTGAATTGCGATTTGTTAGTTGGGCGTGCTGGAGCAACTTCGATTGCTGAATTTACTGGTTTAGGTTTACCAGCTATATTAATTCCGAGCCCTTATGTGACGAATGATCATCAAACAAAAAATGCGAAAAGCTTAGTTCAAGCAGGTGCAGCTAAAATGATTCAAGATGATGAATTGACAGCGGAAAACTTAGTTGCTACTGTAGACGAAATCATGGAAGATGACGCGCTTTTGCAACAAATGTCAGAACAAACAAAAAACCAAGGTATACCTGACGCATCTGAACGTTTATATCAATTCATCCAAACCATCATTTAAACTCGGTAGAATTTAGTAAAGGAGGCGAATATTATCAGTAAAAAAGAAATGTTCAATCGTAATTCTTCAAAAAAAAAGAATGCAAACGATGAAGATGAACTGACTCCGTGGCAAAAAGAACATTTTCGCTACCTACAAGAAAGACAAGGAAGTGAAGAAAAAGAAAAATCAAGCGATGAACAAACGGAAAATCGTTCGGAAAGTTCTGAAACAAAACAAACAGATCATTTTGCAGAAAAAGATTACAAAGAACAGCCAGAAAAAAAACGCATTTCCTTTGCTGATCGTCTTCCTAAATTAAAAAATCACCGAAATAAGAAACTACATAAACGTTTATTCACGATTATTATAATTTTTACCATCCCACTACTTTTGACTCTTTATTATATTTCGCCCTTAAGTAGTCTAGCTGCAGTCAACGTTACAGGGAATCAAAATGTCGCTTCACAAAAAATTGTTGCTTCTTCTGGTTTGCAAGTAAAGCAAAATTTATGGGGACAATATTTTGATCGTGATCAATTTAGCCAAAGAATAATCAAGAAGTTTCCTAGAATAAAAGAAGCGCAGATCAAATTTTCTTCTTTAAATCAATTTAAAATTGATGTTACCGAACACCAAGAGGTTTCTTTGTTGTCAAAAGACGGCGAATACTTTCCTATTTTAGAAAACGGCCAAGTGGTTAACGAACCAGAAGAAAAGGCAGATAAAGATAAAATTATTTTAGAAGATTTTACTCAACGTGATCAAATTATGCCGACGATTGAAAATTATCATGAATTGCCCAAAGAGATTCAAAGCGGTATTTCTCAGATTAATTATACGCCTTCAGAAAATAATGATGAGTTGCTCACTCTTTTTATGAATGATGGCAATCGGGTGATCCTTAATATTTCCAATATGGACGAGCAAATGAATTACTATCCTCAAGTAGCCGAAGAGATGGAGGGCAAGGGTGTAATTGATATGGAAGTAGGCATCTTTGCTCACCCTTATGATGAAAATCAGACCGAAGATGACGAGGAGCAAGAAGGTTCTGAGTAAAAATATAATTTTTCCTATAAATATCTGAATATTTTTCATTAACTTCTTTCTCA
>JAKDZT010000308.1 GCA_030462125.1 Tetragenococcus sp. | reverse complement strand
TAATGTCTACGCTATTTGCTTATGTGATTGCGTATAAATATGAGTGGGACAAAAAAACGATTATACCAATGTTTATTTAAGGAGGTGATTGGTATGAGTAAAACATTATATGCGTTTATTATGATCGTCATTGCCTTATTTGGTATTGGCGTTTTTTTATATGGATTATATGCCATATGGCAACCACTTGCTTATGTCGTAGGTGGTTTGATTATGATAGGTATCGCTATAGCCATGAATGAGCTTTACGACCATATTCCGATAGATAAAGGGGGTGATGATTGATGCCGTTGTTAAATTTAGGATTTAACTCCAAAAACGACCAAATGCATCAGGATTTAGAAAGAATCTTATATGCAAGCCAACACGGCACATTTTCCTCCTACGCAGGTGTGCGAGCACTTAGGAACAGTGATGTTTTTACAGCAGTGAGAATTATTGCTGCTGATGTAGCGAGCACAAAACTCAAAACAAGAGGACATGAATCAAATACTATTGTAGATGATGTCCTGGACTTGTTTAATAACTACCCGAGTTCCGATCTCACAGGTTGGCATTTTAAATTTATTATCATTGCTAATATGTTGCTAAATGGCTCATCCTTTGTTGAAATCATTCGAGACCAAAACGGCTTTCCCTCTGGTCTATACTTCCTCCACAACGATTTAGTTGGGTTGGAAGAGCGAGACGGAGAAATTATTTATCAGGTAAGCGAGGATTCCGAAGGCAATGATGTGGAAATTACACCTGAAGACATTTTACATTTTCGGTATATCACCTTAGATGGCTTTAAGGGTTATTCACCGATTTTTTCCTTGGATCAAGAAATCGGCATTTCTCAAGGCTCGAAAGGATTTTTGAATAACTTTTTTGAGCATGGTGGTACGTCTACATCGGTACTGAAATACGAAAAAGGATCGATCAACCCTGAACAACTAGAAGCTATGAAAAAAGATTTTGAAAGCAGCCAGCTCAAGCAAAATGGTGGTTTAATCGCATTGGACGATACTATGTCCTTTGATCGATTGCAAGTACCTACGGAAGTATTGAACTTTTTAAACAGCTATAAATTTAGTACGCAACAGGTAGCTAAAGCTTTCGGATTACCAGTATCGAAGCTAGGAATTGAAACAGTGAACACCTCGCTTACCCAGTCAAACTTAGACTACTTGCAAACGACACTCGACCCGATTTTTAAAATGATGATAGCGGAGATCGAATCAAAAATCCTAAATAGTTTAAAGACAGGATACGAATTAGAGTTTGACTCGTCTCGTCTGATTGATATTGACCCGGAACTTAAACTCGAACGCGTGCGAACTTTGCACAATGAAGGGATTATATCCACGGATGAATCTCGGAACGAGTTTGGTTACAAACCTACAGAAAGCGCAAATGGTCGCGAACCACTCGCTGATTTAAATAAAGCGCCATTGTCTAAATTAGGAGAAGCCTCTAAAGGGGGTGATGGCTAATGCCCAATAGTCATGTAGATGTTGGCCAAGAAAATATGATGATCGAGGGATACGCCGTTTTATTTAATACATTAAGCGAAGATTTAGGCGGTTTCCGTGAAGTCATAGCTCCGAATGCTTTAAATGATGTAGATGTGGAAGACGTAAAATGTTTGATTGACCATGAATTTGGTTACGTTATTGGTAGGACAAAAGCCGATACACTTAAGTTAACCGTAGACGATAAAGGGTTGCGTTTTAAATGCGAGCTCCCAAATACGTCTTATGCCAAAGACATTTACGAAAGTATCAAGATTGGAAATGTAAACAACTGTAGCTTTAGATACACGCTACCTAAAGGTGACCCATCTGCAAAAACATGGACGCGTGAAAATGGCGAGTATGTACAAACAATCAATAAAGTTGATGAATTGATTGAAGTAAGTATTGTTACTGTGCCTGCTTATAAAGATACAAGCGTGGAAATCGCTCAGCGTGCCAAGGATTTTGAACGAATAAAAGAATTGGACAAATTAAATATTGCATTAGATTTAGATCAACTTGACCTTGGCATGTCATAAAAAGGCTTATTTTTTATGGACTTTTTTTAGAAGGGAGCAGAAAGATGAACAATTTTGACGAAAGAAAAAAAGAAATTGATGACTTGATCGCCCAAGCCAAAAAAGCGATTGAAGATGGCGATTTGGAAAAAGCAAGAAATATTAAAGCAGACATTGATGCGAAAAAGCAAGAGTTCGAAGAGCTTAAGCAATTGTC
>JAKDZT010000307.1 GCA_030462125.1 Tetragenococcus sp. | reverse complement strand
ATGTTTCAAGAATATGAAAAAGGTCCAGATGTTCCACGGGGATTGCCAGTCATACCTGAAGCGTACACGCCTAAATTGAAACGCGTTAACCGTAAACCCATTACCGCTGCTGAAGAAGATCTAGATACAAATAACCGTGCGCGTAGTGCGAAGTTACGTGTTGCAGAAATATTGAAATAAGGAGTGAATGATGAGTGGCAGTAGAGAAGATTTATCAACCTTATAATGGATCAGAACAACAGATTCCCGAATCACAACCGAGGAAACAACCTAAAACGCAACCTAAAACCAAAACCGTAAAACGCAAAGTAGTAGTTCAACTTACAAAGTTTGAGAAAATGTTATACATAGGACTTATAACAGTAATTGCTTTAATAAGTATTTATATGCTATCTTTAAAAATGGATGCGTATGATACTCGAGGAAAAATTGCAGATTTAGATACTAAAATCGAACAACAATCAAGTGAAAACAGCGCAATAGAATCTGAAATTAAAAAGAACTCTTCATATGAACGCATTTACGATAAGGCAAAAGACGAAGGAATGAGCCTTAAGAACGACAATGTAAAGGTAGTGCGTAATAATGGCGAAGCGAAAAATTAGATTTAAAAAACCGAACTTTCTAATTAAACAAAGTAAAATAGGGGCAGTCCTACTCGTTCTCGGATTTGGACTGCTCTTTTTTACGTTGGTTTTAAGATACTCATATATTATGTTGACAGGGCACTCTTCCGGCGAAGATTTAATAATGAAGGCAAACGAAAAATATTTAGTCCAAAGCCAAGAGCAACCTGAACGTGGAAAAATATATGATCGTAATGGAAAAGTACTAGCAGAAGACGTAGAAAGATATAAAGTCGTTGCTATTGTTGATAAAAAAGCGAGTGAAGGCAGCGAGAAACCGAAACATGTTACAGACAAAAAAGAAACTGCGAAGAAATTAGCGACAGTGATAGA
Source organism: Tetragenococcus sp. (assembly GCA_030462125.1). GTDB lineage: Bacteria > Bacillota > Bacilli > Lactobacillales > Enterococcaceae > Tetragenococcus. The sequence continues at coordinate 1,287 of JAKDZT010000307.1, read as the reverse complement.
TATGTCTGAGGAAGATATTGAAAAAAGACTGGATAATAAGAAAGCATTTCAAGTTGAATTTGGACAAAAAGGTTCTGATTTAACCTATCAAGAAAAAGAAAAGATAGAGAAAATGAATCTACCTGGTGTCACGCTCTATCCAGAAACTGAACGTTTCTATCCTAATGGTAACTTTGCGTCACATCTTATTGGCATAGCACAAAAAGACCCTGATACTGGGGAACTAAATGGTGCTATGGGCGTTGAAAAGATATTCGATAGTTATTTATCAGGACAAAAAGGTGCGTTATCTTACATTCATGATATTTGGGGCTACATTGCGCCAAATACAAAAAAAGAGAAAACACCACAACGCGGTGATGATGTCCATTTAACTATAGATTCCAACATTCAAGTCTTTGTTGAAGAAGCACTAGATGGAATGGTTGAGCATTATAAACCGAAAGATTTATTTGCTGTAGTCATGGATGCAGATTCAGGTGAAATTCTTGCATACAGTCAACGACCTACGTTCAACCCAGAAACTGGCGAAGATTTTGGTAAAAAATGGGCGAATGATTTGTATCAAAATACGTATGAACCAGGTTCCACATTTAAAAACTTTGGTTTAGCGGCAGCAATTGAAGAAGGAGAATTTAAACCAGATAAAAAATATACGGCAGAACCAAGAGAAGTCATGGGATCGAAAATTTCCGACTGGAACAAAGTAGGTTGGGGAGAGATACCAATGTCACTTGGTTTCACATATTCTTCAAACACCCTAATGATGCATTTACAAGATTTAGTTGGCTCAGATAAGATGAAAGAATGGTATGAAAAATTTGGATTCGGTGAATCAACGAACGGTATGTTTGATGGTGAAGCTACTGGTGACATCGCATGGGATAATGAAGCACAACAAAAAACATCTGCATTTGGTCAATCAACGACTGTAACACCAGTACAAATGTTACAAGCGCAATCAGCGTTCTATAATGAAGGTAATATGTTGAAACCGTGGTTTATAGATAGTGTATCTAATCCTGTAAGTAATGATACTTTCTACAAAGGTGAAAAAGAAATCGCTGGTAAACCAATCAAAAAAGATACGGCTAAAAAAGTACGTACTGAAATGGATAAGGTTGTTAACAGCGAAGACAGTAATGCTAAAAACTATAAAATCGATGGTTATGAAATAGAAGGTAAAACCGGAACAGCACAAGTAGCGGATTCAGATAATGGTGGATACGTAGAGGGTGAAAATCCATATTTCGTAAGCTTTATCGGTGATGCACCAAAAGATGACCC
>JAKDZT010000306.1 GCA_030462125.1 Tetragenococcus sp. | reverse complement strand
AAAAAAGGAGTCAAGTAAGCTCAATTTAGATAGATTAAGCGCATAAGAATGACAAAATCATGTGCTAAAAAGGAAATAAGCGCATAGGAACGACAAACTAGTGAGGTTAATTCATCCTTAGCCCACCAGTTTATGAAAGTCATGGTATAATTCCAGTAAATTCGGCCCTTGTCAAAAATTTACTTTTTCATTAGCATCTCACATATTTTTTTCTACAACGTAAGAGTCTTTTCTTTATGACCGTTTCCGTAAGAGATTGCCTCTATTATTGGCGTTTGTTACAGCCTAATAAAAAGGGTACTCGTTTCTTTTTTACGTTATGAAACCTCAATCGATTTTACACTTAGATCAGAAAAAAACGCATTCATATTTTAGAAATAGTATGCTATAATGGATTACGAAACGAGAGAATCTTTGCTGCAAGACAGCACAAAAGCCAGCCCTATTGTGAGTAGGAGCTGGCTTTTTTCTTTTTACTAGTCAATCAAAGAAGGGCCCCGAAATAAGGTTTGCGGCCCCAAGTCAGCCAAGGTAGAGACCAAAAATGAACTTTTCTTTACTAACTTTCCTTCATTTTTGTTTTTCAACTACCCCTAGCGTGCATCGAGAAACACAAATCAGTTGGTCATTTTCGTTGGTGATATTGATTTGCCAAACCATCGTTTTTCGACCAATATGGATGGGTGTTGCTTTGGCAGTGACCGTTCCTGCAGCTTTGCTTTTGATGTGATTGGCATTGATTTCTATGCCAAAAATCGTTTCGCGTGTAGAATCGATGTTGGCGACTGCGCCGATGCTAGCGGCTGTTTCGGCTAGAGCAGTGCTGGCGCCACCATGTAAATACTGGGCTGGCTGACGGGTACGGTGATCTACTGGCATAGTCATGACGACCCTATCTTTTTCTACGGAAACAACTTCCATGCCAAGAGCTTCCATTAATGTATTTTCCATTTTTCTTCATCTCCTCGTCTTTTAGTGTAGGAAAGGAAAGCAATGGTGTCAATTTTATCTTAAGCGGTTTCCTTGAGAAATCGGAGAAAAAGTAATAAATTGGATTCGCAATCATTTTTTAAATAACGAGGAGGAATCAGAAATGGAAGTCGCTTGGGAAAAAGTAGCGGACTATGAAGAAATTATTTATGAAAAATACAATGGAATCGCTAAGGTCACGATGAACCGTCCGGAAAAACGGAACGCGTTCACGCCTTTGACAGTCAATGAAATGATCGATGCGTTTGCGGATGCTAGGGATGATCCATCTGTGGGTGTGATTATTTTGACAGGCGCAGGCGAAAAAGCTTTTAGTTCTGGGGGTGACCAAAACGTTCGAGGCAATGGTGGTTATGTGGGTAAAGACCAAGTGCCGCGTCTGAATGTTTTGGACTTGCAACGATTGATCCGTACGATTCCGAAACCAGTGATTGCGATGGTCGCAGGCTATGCGATTGGTGGTGGTCATGTGTTACATGTTGTTTGTGATTTAACGATTGCAGCTGATAACGCCATTTTTGGACAAACAGGTCCTAAAGTCGGGAGTTTCGATTCCGGTTACGGGGCTGGCTTACTGGCAGAAATGATCGGACAAAAACGGGCTCGAGAAATGTGGTATTTATGTCGTCAATATGATGCTAAAGAAGCCTTTGACATGGGTTTGGTCAACAAAGTCGTGCCGTTGGACCAATTGGAAGCCGAAACCGTGCAATGGTGTCGTGAAATTTTGGAAAAATCACCCACGGCTTTACGCTTTTTGAAAGCGTCCTTCAACGCTGCGACAGATGGTCTGGCTGGTCTACAACAAATGGGCGGCAATGAAACTCTCTTATACTATACGACCGATGAAGCTAAAGAAGGCCGTGATGCTTTTAAGGAAAAAAGAAAACCGGACTTTGATCAGTTTCCACGTTTCCCTTAATGGTGTCTTAAATATAGCAACTTTTGTTTAATAGCAGGAGTTGCTATATTTCGCTATGGATTTAATTTATTGAGAAAGTGAGTTTTTAAATAATGACTGAAGTAATCCCCCATTGGTTAACTAAACAGGCAGACTTGAAACCTGACCAGTTAGCACTTGAATATAATGGAAACGAAAAGCTGACTTTTCAAGAGCTATGTCAAGCCAGTCAATCGATGGCTCGACGATTAGCCAATCTAGGTGTTACAAAAGGAAGCCATGTGGCGCTGTTATCGCAAAATGATGTTCATATGGTGATCCTCATTCATGCCTTAAGTTATCTGGGAGCCGTGGCTGTTTTATT
>JAKDZT010000305.1 GCA_030462125.1 Tetragenococcus sp. | reverse complement strand
AGTCATTATAATAACCCTTCTTTTGGCTATGGTGGCTATTGCTTACCAAAAGATACGAAGCAATTATTAGCAAATTATACAGAAGTCCCGCAAAACATTATGACGGCAATCGTAGATGCGAACCGTACAAGAAAAGACTTTGTTGCTGATCAAATTATCGCGAAAAATCCTGAAGTGGTTGGCATCTATCGATTAACAATGAAAACTAATTCAGATAATTTTCGCCAATCAGCGATTCAAGGAATCATGAAGCGTATTAAGGCAAAAGGGATTGAAGTCGTGGTTTTTGAACCTTCATTAGATGCAGATGATTTCTTTAATTCTAGAGTTATTAAAGACTTTAGTGAATTTAAGGCAGTATCAGATGTAATTGTGTCTAATCGAATGGAAGAAGAATTATTAGATGTTAAAGATAAGGTGTATACGAGAGATATTTTTGGGAAGAATTAAAAATGAAAAATATTGCTAAAAACTTTTTTTATCAAACAATTTTCCGACTTGCAAAAATCATTATGCCGATTGTTACGATTCCTATTGTTTCTAATGCTCTAGGGCCAGATGGTGTCGGTTTATATAACTACACTCATTCTATTGCACAATATTTTGTTTTATTTTCCGGGCTAGGTATTACTCTTTACGGAAATCGAGCTATTGCTTTAACTTGGGCAAAAAAAGAAAACATATCACGAACATTTTGGGAAATTTTTACTTTTAAAGCACTTGCTACGATAGTTTTTTTATCTATCTATTTTTTGATTGTTTTTTTATTTATGGACAACCAAGTTTTTTATATAGTTCAATCGTTAGCTATATTTGCTGTACTTTTTGATATTTCGTGGTTTTTCATGGGAATCGAAGATTTTAAAAAAACAAGTATGAGTAACTTAACGGTGCAAGTTATAACTTTTTTACTTATTGTTACTTTTATAAATGATAAAAACGACACGTTGCTATATACACTAATACAAGCTTCTGGTATGTTGCTATCCCAAGCTTTTGTATGGCCATTTCTAAAAAAATATATAACATTTGAACGGGTTTCTTTAAAGAGGAGCCTTTTACGATTTAAGGGGTCGGTTATGTATTTTATTCCTCAAGTTGCTATTATGTTGTATACCAATTTAAATAAAACATTAGTTGGGGCAATTGTTGGTAGTGCTGCTGTAGGTTATTATACAAATTCGTTACAGTTAAATGATGTGTTTACTACTATTATTACTACATTAGATGTTGTGTTATTGCCTTATATGAGTGGTCTGTTCGCAAAAGACAATACTCGTCGCATTATTCAGATGATGGATACAACGATTCATTTACAGTTGTTTTTTTCGATCCCAATCATGTTTGGTATGTTAACTGTTTTTGATAAATTAGTACCTTGGTTTTTCGGAGATCAGTTTTTATTTATTATTAGTGTCATTCCTTGGCTAGTTGTACTGATCGTTATTAAACCGTTAGGCATGTCTATATCACGACAATACTTAATGCCAATAGGTAAAATAGGCGAATATAATAAATCAGTTATTATTGGTGCAATCATTAATATTATTTCAAACTTGATTTTATTACCTACAATTGGTTTTTGGGGAGTTATCATTTCAACAATCATCGCAGAATTTTTTGTTACTTTTGTTCGAACAAGATCGTTTGTCAAGGCGACTGAATTTAATTTTGATTTACGAAAAATAGGTAGCTATTTGATATCAGGCATAATTATGTGTATTGTTACTCGTTTTTTGACAACAAATATGACGGCTTCAGCTTTAACAAATATTGTGCAAGTTTTGATTGCTGTCCCTATTTATTTTGGGTTGACCATTCTGTTACGATCGAATCCAATAACGAGTTTTATTAAAGATAGAAAGAAATAAAGTCGGAATAAAAAAGTTAGACATAAGTATTATTGGCAATGTTATCTAAGAGTTGTTTATTTAAGCATAAAAAAAAGTAACGAATTTAGTAAACAGCAAATTTTAAGGAGTAAAAAATGTATTGTACACAATGTGGTACAAAAATTAACGAAGAAGCACTTTTCTGTCCTTTTTGTGGTGCTGAACAAAGACAAAAAAATACGGATAAGCCAGAAGTTTCTGAGGAAGGCGAAACTAAAGTAGATATACCGGAAGAAAATATTGAAGAGGAATCGTCGTCTTACAAGGCAGAAGATGAGCAAAATAATGCAGAAGAATCAGAGAATATAGAGACTGAAACAAATTCTGTTGGAAAAGAAGCTGAAGATACTTCTGAGGAAAAGACTGAC
>JAKDZT010000304.1 GCA_030462125.1 Tetragenococcus sp. | reverse complement strand
TCTTTCAAAATATTGTTCTCTAGCTTTTTCTATTTTTGCTAATAATTCTTTTGTGACTTCTTTTTTATCTGTTTCTGTATACCAGCGATAAATGTCTCGGAGAAGAGCTGTATTCAAATGGGAAAAAGAGTAGTCGAAATTTTCTTCGAATTCTTTAGCAATTGACTGATATTGTTCGTATTCTTTACCCGCTTGTCAAAAGTCACTTGTTTTACTGTTTGTTATCCTTATTATATACTCGAAGTATCGAAGGAAAAATAAGAGAGGAGAAATGAATTATATGAGAATTTTATTAATTGGAGCTACAGGACTTTTAGGAACAGCGATAAAGAAAGAATTAGAACCCGAACACGAAATTATCCAAGCTGCGCGTCATAATACTGATGTGGAGGTAGACATTACTAAGCCGATCAGTATCAAGGAAATGTTTGAAAGCGTTGGTAAAGTAGATGCCGTGATTAGTGCCGCAGGAGATGCACACTTTGGTCCTTTAGAAAAAATTACGCCAGAACTCAATGAAGTAACGATTGAAAGCAAGTTAAAAGGACAAGTAAATCTTGTGTTACTTGGTATGGACTATATTAATGACGGCGGAAGTTTTACGTTAACAACAGGGATCATTATGGATGAACCTATCTATCAAGGGGCTTCTTCTGCAATGGCCAATGGTGCAGTCAAAGCTTTTGTCAAGTCAGCAGCCACTGAAGCACCTAGAGGAATCCGTATAAATAGCGTGAGTCCTACAGTATTTCAGGAATCTTCGAAAGACTTAAAAATGTTTTTCCCAGGTTTTGAACCAACACCACTGAGTAAAGTAGCTTTAGCATTTAAAAAGAGCGTTGAAGGTATCCAAACTGGGCAAAGTTACGAAATTTATTAAAAATAAAACTAGCGATGCAATGTTGGGCTATTTCAGCTTTTCATTGCCCTTTTTTTATAGCGGCCTGGGACTTTGTCTTGACAATAATTTTTAAGAATGCTAATCTAATTTTAGTAAATCGTAATTATTACGTTTTAATTCTTGGAAACAGAAAGGAAATTTTATGGCTAAAAAATCAAAAATTGCAAAAGCTAATAAACAAAAGGAATTAATTGCAAAATACGCTGATTTACGTCAGGAACTTAAAGAAGCTGGTGATTATCAAGCACTCGCAAAATTGCCTAAAGATTCCAATCCTAATCATCATAAAAATCGCGATATGATTGATGGTAGACCACGGGGTTACATGCGTAAGTTTGGTATGTCTCGGATTAAATTTCGTCAGTTAGCGCACCAAGGGAAAATACCGGGTGTAAAAAAAGCTAGTTGGTAAATTGTAAATCAAACAAATAGTACAAGGGGATGAGGAAATGGCAGTACCTGCAAGAAAAACATCAAAAGCTAAAAAGAAGATGCGACGTGCGCATCAAAATCATGCAAAACCAGAAATTTCTTTTGACGAAAGTATAGGGGAATACCGCCATAGTCATCGTGTATCTCTTAATGGGTATTATAAAGGAAAGAAAGTGGCTAAATAACGAGGAGAGAATAAGATGGAAATTATCTACCCGCCGTTAGTTGAACAAAGTGTACAATACTATACACAAGGAAATGAACAAAAAACAATCAATAAAGCTGAAATGTATCGTTCGATGGTTGAAAAAGGCATCCTTACAGAAAACGGTTTGCCTACAGACTATGCCTTAAAGAATGGTTGGGTCAAAGATTTCTATGAGGATGAGCATCTTTCTTTTGAAGATTTTTTGGAAATTTATCCTGTTTTTAAAAATTATGACCATGAGTTCTTTCAAATCATTGATGGTTTTTGGGAGATTCCTATAAGGTTTAAAGAAGAACTAATACAAGAAATATCCGAAAGTAAATTTGATTATGATGAAGTAATACAAATTAAAGAATACTTAGCAGAACGATAAAAGGAATCATACTAACTAAAATGCCAACTCAACTTCAGTAAGTTTTGAGTTGGCATTACAGCTTCCTTTAAAACGGGTAGGACAAGCAGATGATGTCGCTGATAGCGTGATTTATCTTATGAAAAATAGTTTTGTTACAGGAGAGATTGTCCACAATGAAGGCGGTCATCGACTGATTTAAAAATAATGGGTTAAAATGATTTGAGAGTAGGATGCTTTTTAGTAAAAAGTGTGCTGCTCTTTTTCTTTTCATTTAAATGTTAGAATTTTATGGAAATTTTAATGATTTACATTTGTTTTTGCATAATATAACCGTAAAATCTATTGCTTGAAATCGAAATATGGTA
>JAKDZT010000303.1 GCA_030462125.1 Tetragenococcus sp. | reverse complement strand
CAAAATGGGGCGTTTGCCCCAGACCCCAAGCAAGCAAAAAAGACAGTTGCCTGTCTCTTTTGTTCTTGTTTTTCTTGTCCCTCGAAAAAGCTCCGCCGGCAATTTCATTGAGAGCATTTCATGCAGAGGCTCTGCCGTGCCTTTCGGCAAGAACAAGCGTTGCACGCTTGACCGCATTAAAAGCCTAGGCTTTGCCTAGACTTTTGCTTACTTCTCTTTGTTTTCTTTAAGCTCTCTATAATACTCTGCAACATCAGAGAACTTTATAAAACCCCATTGATAATCGTTGAATTTAGTTTCCCCATTCTTTCTAGCATACCAATAAGCAAAATTTCTACCCAACTTCTTTATAAGTTTTTCATCAAAATTTTCGTCCAATTTGATAAAGTCAGCATTATCAATTGCAGAAATTAGCTCACTTAATTGCTCAAAACTATTTTTTATCTTTTCACGGTTAAGTTCACTTAAAAAATTTTCTATTTCGTTGTGAACTGAAACGTGAAATGTAGGAATTTCTAATAGATTACAAATCTCATATTGTTCTTGTTCTGTATATATTTTTGTATCTTCGGAATTAGTTCCGAAATTTATCTCATGTTTCTTTTCCAGGTATCTGATTTTGTCCGCAAGTTTTTTCACGTCCATTTTCAGGTATTCAGCAAACTCTTTGCGTGTTCTATTCGTCATTTTTACCCCTCATTATTTTGATGAAATTTACGTTCTTCTTCCTCGAACTTTTTCGCCCCTTTTTGAGTTCCTTGTAAATATTGACTAACGACTGAGTTCAAAATATTTGGCATTCGTTCAAGCTTATTGTTCACTAGTTCCAACGTGCTTATAATTCTATCATCAGTTTTTTCTTAACTTAGCAATTCTTCTAAAAGATTTATCACATTCATTACTCCGTCAATATCATACGAAAGGTCTTCAAGCTTGTCTGTTGCATCGTCCATACGCATTACATATTCGTATCTATTTGCGACTTTGTAAAGTTCTTCTGCATTTTGTACTTCGTGTGCATGAGTAAATGTCATTATTTTTTTCTCCTGTAAAGGAGGACTGCCAACTGACTATTACGCCAATCTTTGATATAATAATCAGTGCCTACACGGAGGCTGTAACTCCTTGTAAGCATGGCGCGTAGAGGTCCTAACTCTCGTGCCTTTTTTATTATTTAATTATTCCCTCTCTTAGGAGGTTTATCTCTGTACTTAATTCAACTTCGACTCGTTGATAATGTTCAATCGATTCTTTTAATTTTTTTATTTCTTTTTTCAATTTTTCGTTTTCAATCATCAATTCTTTGTCATTCATTTTATTTCTCCTGTTTCTGGGTCTATTTTAGGACTACTATGTCTATTTGACCGTAAATAAGAGTTTAAAAATATTGTTTGACTCCGAACTGTTGGAAACCAGTCATCAAATCTTTCTGTTACAGCATAATCAACTAAATCTCTATACTCTGAACATCCTGACTCTCTGATCCATTGAATTACTTCTTGCAAAATTGAATCAGTATCAACACCAATATCGGATAAATATTGACGATATTTAAAACCATTATGAGCCACAACTTTAGACTTATCGTATTGAAACTTTTCTGGATTATTCCTGTGCCATAAATATTGAACCGCACCTTGAAGAGATTTTACTCTTTTAGGTTCAGGAGCATTAAGCTTTTCTGATACTTCCTTTGCTTGCTTATAACTCTTTTTATTAGCAAAAGAAACGATGATATGCCAGTGAGGTTTTTTCTTTTCATCAGTTGTTTCGTTAATATCGCTATCATGCAAGGGACTTTCAATCCATTTTTCCCCTGTTTCATCAAGTAAAGTCCGCCAATTTTCTGGAGCTGACTCAGGGTAGATTATCCAACTCCAGTTTCTATAACGTTCACTTTTTTCTTTTTCATTTACCATATGTTATAATTTACCTAACGTTCACAAGCGAGTCCGACCAAAGACCTCGCTTTTTTTATTTACTTTCAGTAATCAAAATTGAAATCATTGCAGACTTAGATACACCTTTATCTTTTGCCATGTTCTCTAATTTTTCAAGCACTTCATCAGAAAGAGTAATCTGTAGTTTTTTTCCCGCCATTATTTTTTCTCCATAATTTTATAAAATCATATTAACACATTTCGGAACATATAGCAACACTTTACAATCTGTTTTGTGTCTTTTTTTTGACCACAACCATTTTTTTTAAAATTATCTGGTCATTTTTTGACCACGCCACGCCTGCGATAAAGGGTAGTTTGAC
>JAKDZT010000060.1 GCA_030462125.1 Tetragenococcus sp. | reverse complement strand
CGTATTACTGGTTTTTACATACAAAAAAACTGTCAGCAGTAAAAATAAGTAATTACTACTAACAGTTTTAGTAAGAAGAAACAGTCGAAGTCATATGAGAAATCCTTTCTAGACGCTGGCTTTTTTAGCGTTTAAGTTTTTTATCGCATGTTCAATTGTTACGCCATAAGCTACATGTTGTTCGTCTTTTGAATCAATAGCCATAAATTGGTTGGTGTTTGAGTCAAAAGCAATTCGATAAGCTAAATTTTCTTTATTAAATGTCATATACATCCCTCCTTTAAATTTTTGTTGATGACCATCCTTAATCATATACCATAGTTCGGAAAATAACAATTTTTTTGCCTGGAGTACGTAGCTACGTGCTTAAACTTTCATAATAAAATTTGCATTAACTGTTCACTGCCGTAAATTAAAATCACGCTATATAAATAGATGGACGCTGGTTTTGCCAATAAAATAATCCAAGTATATTTTTTGAAAGAAATCTTGGTCAAACTTGCCATTAAGCACAAAGCATCATCGGGAGCAATAGGAAGAAATATCGCTAAGGCAAAAAGACGATCGAAATGTTTTTGGTTATCTAACCAATGGATATATTTATTGTAAGTTTTTTCGTTGACTAAACGTAAAACAAGCGGTTTCCCATATTGACGCCCTAACCAAAAGAGCACGATTGAACCAATGCAGATCCCTATGTAATTATAAGCAAAACCTCTTAATGGCCCAAAGAGTAGAACACCCGCAGCTAGTGATATCCCGCCAGGAATAATCGGGATAACCACTTGCATCATTTGAATGAAAATAAACAGTATGGGGCCAAAAATAGCTGCACGGCTAACGAATTCTTGGAGCGTTTGCACGTCAGCGAAAATTCCTAGACGATAAAAATAAATAGCTAAAAAAATTGAGAACAAAAAACCACATAAAGAAATTGAATGGATTAATCTTTTTGATGTTGTAATACTCAATAGAAGTCACCTCTATTTTTTTACCACTCTAATTATAATTATAAGCAAAATTATAAAAAAAGCATGCAACTAGCGACTGATTTTCATTTGTTTAGTATTTTATTAATTTTTTCTTGCACGTACCCACTTATTAATTATTTGTTCAGCAAAACTGGTCAATAATAATCCGCCAACGATACTTATTGCCGTGGTCACTACAAACATGAGTCTTTCAGTACCAACATTTGAATCTCCTAAAACAAAGGCACGCACAGCTTCATAAGAAGGTCCACCGGGTACTAAAGGAACTAAACTAGGGATATAAAAGATGATCATTGGCATTTTTTGTCTTTTAGAAAAAAAGATACTTAAACAACCGATAATAAAGGCCGCAGCAAGGTTAGAAAGAGCGATGCTGTCAAAAGATTGTCTTAAATAAAAATAAATAACCCAGCCGATAGCTCCAGTAAAACCGCTGGATAAAAGGGCACGTCTTGGAATGTTTGCTATAATACCAAAAGCTGCACTACTAATAAAACTAAGGAAAAACTGAAAAATAAACGTCATATCAACAAGCCTCCAAAAATAAAAAGAACACATGCAATCCCGAGGCCAATCGAGCTTGCTACGATAATCGCTTCTGTTCCACGAACAAGCCCGCTGACTAAGTGTCCAGCTAAAATGTCACGTAAAGAAGTTGTAATTGCTACACCAGGTACTAAAGGCATAACAGCACCGATACACATGAAGTCAAAGCTAAGTGCAAGACTGGTTTTAGTAAAAAAGAAAGCTAAGGTACCAATGACAAATGAGGTCAAGAAAGTATCAAAAAAACGTAATTCAAAATTCTGTTTTACACCGTTTTTTACGAGAAAGCCAATCCCCCCAATTAAAAAAGTAGGGATAAAGTTCAGCCAGCTACCACCAAATAAAAGCATTAAAAATGCGCTTAAAAATGCAGCGCTGAAAAGTTGAACCCACATTGGAAATTCAGGAGTGTCTTTATCGATTTTTTTCAATTCTTTGTAAAGAGTCGTTAGAGCTACTTCTCTTTCAGCAAACTCTCTAGATAATTGATTAACAGCTTCAACTTTTTCTAAATTAATCACTCGTTCACCCACGTTTTCGATCTGGGTGTAGTGACTACTTTTTAGTCCCATAAAAATACCTGTAGCAGTTACGTAGCTGATACTATTTGGTTCGTTTGCATTGACAGCGATGCGGTTCATTGTATCTTCTACACGATAAACTTCAGAACCACTTTCCATCATAATTTTTCCAGCTAATAAACAAGTGTCTATTAACAGATCTTGTACTTTTTCCATATTAACCTCCTTGTCTAGTAATTAACCCGATAATAAGCTATTCTCCTTTGCCATTCTATCCGTTTGTTATAGTACTGACAAGTAAGTTTGTTTAATAACTAAATTTTGTTGGAGCTTTTTTACATTTACTTAAAGGTTTCGTGAAATTAAGAAATAACAATTGCAATTAAAAATGTTTTTTACCGTACGAATAGTTATTTAAAAACAACTAACAGTTTTTACAAATCAACTAGAAAACTCTTTAAAATTCCGCGATTGTCGGTTAAAATAACAGTGTGTGACATTAGGAGAAAAAGTAAGGAGGCTATGTTATGCGACATAAGGTATATACAAGAGAACATATTTTGAAAGCCGCTTATGATTTAATTGAAAGAGAAGGATTTAGTAACTTTACAGCGCGCAATGTTGCGACGCAAATGGGTGTTTCTACGCAGCCAATCTATTTGGAATTTAAGAACATGGAAGACTTGAAACAATCCTTGATCGAAGCAATACTGAAGGAGCTGACCAAAAAAGTATTTAGCGTCGAACATACTGGAGATAAATTGATCGATATCAGTATTAATTATATTGACTTTGCACAAAAAAATCCGCGTTTGTTTATGGCAATGTATCTTGATGAAAAAGGCGGAGGGAAAACAACCTACGATCATTCTTACAGCTTTTTTAAGGAAAGTACCTTACAGCAAAAGGAATATAAAGATTTGACCGATGAGTATATTAAAGCTTTATTTCATGCTACGTGGATTACACTTACAGGATTAGCCGCATTAATGATGTCAAAAGTACTTGTTCCATCACGACAACAAATAATCGCTATTATCGAACAAAATGTAAATGCCATTTTGGATAGTAACTATGAAGATGACAGCTTAGACGAAACAAAAGAGTAAAAAAATTTGTTGCTTATCTATTAACTTAGCTTGAACTAAATGAAGGCGCTTTATTTAGAGGTAGCTAAGTTTTTGTGTGTAAAATTTGAAGTGAGGCGGAGTAACCTTGAACAAAGGATGAACAGAAAAAAAGGGAGTCAATAATTAAATCTGGCTATTAGTTTGAAGTCAGTAATAGGTTTTATGATAAAAAAAAGCCTAAAAGCAATCAGCTAATAGACTCTTTGTTCCGCCAAAGCCACCTGAGATGACTAAGTTAAGTATAATAGAAAATAAATGAACTATGTATGTCTCAGCGAAAAAATAATGGATCAAGGTTAGTAATTAAAGAAATAGCCACAAATACTGGCATAATGTCATTTTCAAACCTCAATAAGGAGAGTACGGGATTTGAACCCGTGCACCGCTTTTATACGGCTCGCTGGATTTCGAGTCCAGTGCATTACCACTCTGCCAACTCTCCGCTTCCGCAAATAATATTTTCTCATTTTTTTATAGAAATGCAAGGGTTATTTTTTATTTTCTTAAAAAAATTCAACTGAAAATCCCTTTGTAATCACTCTTCTATAGTAAAAGGAACGAAGCGTAATGAATGAAAGACGAGTAATCAGAATCGTTATATAGGATCCATTAACAAACGATTCTGGGATGAAATAATATTTCCTCTTCCGCCATAGCCAAACTAAATAGCCAATAGTTGCTCTAAGTATTCAACCATCCCATCTTCGTCATTGGTTTTTGTTGTCATGTCATTAGCTACACTTTTAACTTGGTCTGTCCCGTTTTTCATGGCGACACCCCAGCCAGCGTAATCAAGGAGTTCAACATCGTTATGTTCATCGCCAAATGCGATGATATCTTTTGGTTTAAATTGCATCGATTCGGCCACTACTGCCATCGCCATCGCTTTTTGAACGCCTTTTGGTACTACTTCTAAAATAGCATCTTGTCCGCCCCAAGTACGTACTTCAATTTCATCAGGAAACTGTTTTGTTAAGGTATCGACTACAAAACTTGCAAACTTGTTCTTCGTTTTAAGCATTACTGAGGTCGGGTTGGTTTTCAACTTCGAAAATAAATTTTCGTCCGTTACTGTGTCTGTGGCAAAAAAGTCTTTTTGAAAATTTTGCAGATTGTCGATGAAAAATGTTTCGCGATTCTCAGCGGCAACAAAGTCTAAATGTAATTTTTCTTTTTGTGCTAGGATTTCAAAAGCAATGTCTCGTTGAACAGAATATTCTTTTTCATACGCCCATTTTTTCTGCGGCTTATGAACTAAGCTACCGTTAAAATTAACCATAGGAGAGTCTAATTTCAGTTGTTGGTAATAATGAGCGCTCATACGGTAGGGACGTCCGGTAGCGATGCTAACAATATGACCTTTGTCCTGGACTTTTTTCAAAACTTGGACGGTTTTAGGAGAGATTATTGAAGCGTTATTGAGTGTTGTACCATCTAAATCAAGAGCAATCAGTTTTTTTGACATAAAAATCTCCTTTGTTAATGATTTGCTACTAAGTTTATCATAAATTCGTGTTTTGACAAGGAATTCACAAAAAGACGACAGCTTGAAAGTTCGCTATTTACGAACGATATTAAAGATAATAGCGATTTTTGTTAAGAAATAGTTGAATTGTTGTACGTGGTTACCTATAATCAATAATTGTTCAAGGTAAAGACAAAAATTGTTGAGACTGTTATTTACGTTGTGTATGAAATTTTATAAAGGGGTGCGGGGGAAGATGGAGAATTTTTTTAAATTAAAGGAGAATGGGACAACAGTTTCTACAGAAATTACGGCAGGGTTAACGACATTTTTTGCAATGAGTTATATATTATTTGTGAATCCGACGATACTGTCAGCTGCTGGCATGCCGTTTCAGGCGGTGTTTTTAGCGACGATCATCGCTGCTGTTATTGGGACGCTTGTGATGGGGTTATTTGCAAATGTGCCTTACGCACAAGCACCAGGTATGGGTCTGAATGCCTTTTTTACCTATACAGTGGTTTTTGGCTTGGGTTATACATGGCAACAAGCACTAGCGATGGTATTTATTTGTGGTCTGATCAATATCATTATTACGGTCACTAAAATTCGGAAATTAATTATTCGAGCCATTCCAGAAAGTATGCAACACGCAATTGGCGGAGGTATCGGTATTTTTGTAGCTTATGTTGGGTTAAAAAATGCGAATTTACTATCTTTTTCAGCTGACTCTGATGCGATTATTGATGCAACAGTAGAGGGTGGAGAAGTTATAAGCGCGGATATTAATGGTGGCATCGTTCCTGCTTTAGTCGATTTTGATCAACCTGAAGTGATTTTAGCTTTGATCGGTTTAGTTTTAACGACAATTTTAGTTGTAGCTAACGTTCGTGGAGCGGTTCTAATTGGCATTGTAGGTACGACTGTCATTGGTATTTTGATGGGCGTGGTTGATCTAAGTAGTGTAGATTGGCAAAACAATACATTAGGTCAGTCGATCAATGAGCTAGGGACAACTTTTGGCGCAGCTTTCGGTCAAGAGGGGATGCAGTCATTATTTAGTGACTCGTCGAAAATCCCGCAAGTTATTATGACCGTTATTGCTTTTAGTTTATCCGACACTTTTGATACCATCGGTACGTTTATTGGGACAGGACGACGAACAGGGATCTTTTCCAAAAAAGATGAAGTAGCGCTAGAAGATAGTAAGGGAATGAATACGAAAATGGACCGTGCTTTATTTTCCGATGCGGTGGCCACATCCATTGGCGCTATTTTTGGTACGTCCAATACAACAACTTTTGTTGAGTCAGCCGCAGGGATCGGCGCTGGCGGAAGAACGGGCTTGACTTCTGTCACTGTGGCGATTATGTTTGGTCTGAGTAGTTTGTTCTCTCCGCTAATTTCAATTGTTCCAGCACAAGCAACGTCTCCGGCACTTGTTTTAGTGGGAATTATGATGCTTGCTTCCTTTAAAGATATTGATTGGTCAACTTTAGAAGAAGCAGTACCTGCCTTTTTTGCTTCGATATTTATGGGACTATGTTATAGTATTTCATACGGTATCGCAGCTGGTTTTATTTTTTATTCCATAGTGAAAATCGTTAAAGGAAAGGCCCAAGAAGTTTCTTTGATCTTATGGGTGATCGATCTGTTATTCATTTTGAATTTTGTTATTTTAGCATTGCTTTAAAATCAAATAGAATTGGTTGAAAAGAATAAAAAACCCGTTACAATGGATAGTAACGGGTTTTTAGCAATTAATGTGTTTGTTTTTTATCAGGGTAAGTGATAGAACCAATAGCTATAACGATTATAGCGACAATGAAAGAACAAATTGTCGTTAAGGTAAAATCGTAACTTGTACTGGTTAAGGCACTGCCCAGAAACCCAACAACTTGTCCTAAAATTAAGGACCAAATGATTGTAATAAGGTAGCGCATTGCTACACCTTCTTTCAACTCTTGCGTGTTCGATTTTAGTTTATCATAATTTAAAAACTTGTAAAGTTAAAGCCATTTAACTTATCACTTGCTACTATTTACTTTAAGGGAGAAATGGAAATGAGTACCTCGCAATTAACAACAATGACGTCTTATTCTTTATTACAAAGTACTATCAAAATTTCTCAATATGTGCAATTGGCTAAAGAAATGGGCTACGATCATTTAGGGATCACCGACCGAAATAACCTCTATGGTGCCTTAGATTTTATGAAAGCTTGTAAAAAAGTCCAAATTCAGCCTATTATTGGTTTATTACTTGAATATTATTCTTCAAAAACACAAAAAGAACATGAAATCTTCCTTTTTGCTAAAAACAATCAAGGCTACAAAAAGCTGATGCATTTATCGAGCCAAAAAATGAATGAGGAACAGGTTTTATTAGAAAAAGCAGAAGCTTTAACCGACTTAATGGCGGTTTTACCCATAGAAAATGAACTGGCAGAAATACGGAATCAAGATGAACAAGCAGCCAAGGATAGAGCTGCTGAATTACAAGAAGTATTTGGAAAAGAGCAACTTTTTTATGGCGTGCCCTACCAAGTGGCCTTAGCAACGGATATGAACGAGTGGATGGAAGAAGAAGGGATAAAACCGGCAGCTTATCAGCTAGTTGACTCTCTTTACTCAGAAGAAGCCTTTTCTGTAAAAGTGATGCATCATATTAAAGAAGGCGAACAAATCGAAAATTTGCAGCAAGAAATACAAGAGGTAACTTCTTTTAACAGTTTGGAAACACCTGAAAAAAAGAGCGCTTGGTATGAAACGAACGCGCCGCAAGCTTTGGAGCAAACGGAGCGGATTGCTGTGAGTTGCCAAGCAGAGATCCCTTTACACCAAAAATTATTACCTCACTATCCTTTACAAGATAACATGACTGCAAGCCAATATTTAAAAGAGTTGTGTGAAACGAAACTATCCCAACGAATCGAAAAACCAGACGCACGTTACCAAGAACGGTTGGATTACGAACTTTCAGTTATCCACAAAATGGGCTTTGATGATTACTTTCTCATTGTTTGGGACGTCATGGCCTTTTTACATGAGAATGAAATTGTAACTGGTGCAGGCCGTGGTTCGGCCGCAGGATCTTTGACTGCTTATGTCTTGTCCATTACCGATGTTGATCCGATCAAGTATGATTTGTTATTTGAACGGTTTTTAAATCCAGAACGTAATACGATGCCTGATATTGATTTGGATATTCCAGACAATCAACGGGACAAAGTTTTGCAATATGTGAAAGAAAAATACGGTCAAAACCACGTAGCTCAGATTGCTACGTTTGGTACAATGGCTGCTAAAATGGTTTTGCGTGATACATGTAGAGTCTTTGGCCTTTCGCAAAGTGAAGCGAATCGCTGGTCTAATGCTATTCCTAAACAAATGAAAATTACTTTAGATGAGGCCTATAGCCAATCAAAGACCTTACGCGAACTAGTCAGTATGAATGAGCGCAATAAGCAATTATTCCAAGCGGCTAGAACGTTAGAAGGACTGCCACGACACGTGTCAACCCATGCGGCAGGTGTCGTCATTAGTGACCAAAATCTGTTAGATCTTGTACCTTTACAAGAGGGGTCTGAAGGGATTTGGTTAACGCAGTTTACAATGAATGATGTGGAAGAAACAGGTTTATTAAAAATTGATTTCTTAGGATTACGCAATTTATCGATCATCGCTGACACTTTACAAGGCATCCAAAAAGTTACCAAGCAAACAATCACACAAAAAGACATTCCTTTAGATGATCAAAAAACCTTGCGTTTGTTTCAAAAAGGAGACACGACCGGAATTTTCCAATTTGAATCCGCAGGAATTAGAAATGTTTTACGTCGTCTGGTTCCTGAAACGATCGAAGATGTTGCGGCGGTGAATGCCTTGTACCGTCCCGGTCCGATGAGAAATATTGATACCTTTGTAAAAAGAAAACACGGAAAAGAAAAAATTGATTATTTGGATCCTAGTTTAAAACCCATCCTGGAAAATACTTATGGGGTGATGGTTTATCAAGAACAAATTATGCAAGTTGCTTCCCAAATGGCGGGTTTTACCTTAGCGCAAGCAGATATTTTACGCCGAGCGATCAGTAAAAAGAAAAAAAGTGTGTTAGATCAACAACGACGCTACTTTATCGAAGGAGCACAAAAAAACGGTTTTACAAAAGAAAAAGCTGATCAGGTTTATAACTATATTGAACGTTTTGCTGATTATGGCTTTAACCGTTCGCACGCTTTTGCTTATTCTTTTGTCGCTTTTCAAATGGGGTACTTGAAAGTCCATTACCCTGCGCCTTTTTTTAAAGCGTTATTGCGCTCGGTTTTGCATAATCCTAAAAAATTAAAAGAATATCTTAGCGAGGCAAAAAAGGCGGGAGTTAAAATTTTAACTCCTTCTATCAATCAAAGCGCCTATTCGTTTTACTTAAATTCTTTACAAGAGATCCGTTTTGGCTTGGGAAGTATTAAAGGGATCCGACGCGATTTTATTTATGACCTCCTTGCGGAAAGGAAGGAAAATGGCGCTTATGCTTCATTAAACCAATTTTTAGCGCGCCTGAACCAACGTAATAGTAAGTGGCTAAAAGAAGAGAATATCCGGCCCTTAATCGCTATTGGAGCTTTTGATGATCTGGAGGGAAATCGCCGGCAAGCGATGTCGCAGTTAGAAGGAAAGATCCAAAATGTGTTATACAGCGGCGGCAGTCTTGATTTATTGGATATGATGGCCTTAAAAAATGAAGCTCTTGCTGACTTTAGTTTGGAAGAAAAGTTAAATTTAGAAGATGAGTACCTAGGAATTTATTTATCAGGTCATCCTGTCGAACAGTTCCATAAAATTAAGCAGAGAAAAAGCGTAGCTGATATTTCTGAACTATTTGAAAATATGAGTGCTAACTTATTAATCTATTTAACAGAAATTAAAGAAATCCGGACTAAAAAAGGAGAACAAATGGCCTTTTTAGAAGGCAATGATCCTACGGGCGAAACTTCTATTACCGTTTTTCCTCAGACATATCGTAAAATCAGAAACCAACTAGCTGAAAATCAAGTGTATTATATTGAAGGTAAAGTAGAGAAAAGTAACTATAATGACCAGTTACAAGTGATTGCTAATCAGCTAGTCGCAGCTAAAAGTTTGGCAGATACCATCGCTGATAAGACCGCTTATTTGAAGATACCGGCAAAGGATGCACAAAAGCAGTTGCTAAAAGAATTATACGCGACTATAAAAGGAGCTAGCGGAAATGTACCGATTATTATTTATTATGAAGAAACGGGTGAAATTCGCCTTTTACCAGAAAAAAATTGGGTAACCTATACAGAAGAATTACAACAGTCATTAGCACAAATTCTTGGAAAAGAAAATGTGGTATTT
>JAKDZT010000302.1 GCA_030462125.1 Tetragenococcus sp. | reverse complement strand
AAACCGAATGAAATGAGGTCAATGCGCACTTACACGTCATCAAGATGACGTCGTGCTAAAATCTTAAAACCTGCCTAAGAAGTCGCCTTTGGCGACAACAAAAATCAAAACATAAAAGAAAGGAGAACTAGCAATGGCAATATTCCACATGAATTTTTCAAATATTAGTGCAGGTAATGGAAGAAGTGCTGTTGCCAGCGCTAGTTACAGAAGTGGAGAAAAACTATATAATGAACAAGAAGGAAAACCGTATTTCTACCCAAGAGATGTTAAACCAGAAGCTTTTATTCTAACGCCTGAACATGCTCCAGAATGGACAAAAGATAGACAAAAATTATGGAATAGTGTCGAAGAAAAAGACCGTAAAACAAACTCACGATATGCAAAAGAGTTTAATGTCGCATTGCCAATCGAATTAACAAATGAAGATCAAAAAAATTTATTAACAGATTATGTACAAGAAAACTTTGTTAATCAAGGAATGGTCGCTGATGTTGCAATTCATAGAGATAAAAAAGAAAACCCTCATGCACATGTTATGTTAACTAATCGACCATTTAATCTAGACGGTACATGGGGTAAAAAAACAAAAACTCAATATATATTAGACGAAAATGGAAATAAAACTAAAACGCCAGCAGGAAATGTTAGGAATAGAAAAGTATGGTTAGTCGATTGGGATAAAAAAGAAAAGATATCAGAATGGCGACATAATTGGGCAGAAATTGTTAATCAAAAATTAGAAGAAAAAAATTTCCCTGATCGAATTAGCGAAAAGTCTTATCAAGAACAAGGGATTGATAAACAACCTACGATTCATGAGGGATATAATCGAGGGAAAAATGATCGAAAAGAATATAATAAAAATCTAAAAGAAATGGAATCAACAAAAGCTGAAAAAGAGAATATACAAGAAAAAATTAATAGTAAAGAACAGATTAACGCATTAAAAAATAACCTTTCCTTTGAAGAAAAACATACAGTTTCAAATTTAAGTAAGGAATTAAAAACTTATGTTAATTTAGAAAACATAGATAACAAAGAACGCATGCTGTTTAATTGGAAAAATAGCTTGTTTATTAAACATGCCGTAGGAGAAGATGTTACCAAAGAATTACAGACTATTGATCGTCAAGAAAACTCAATTGAAAAAGCTAATAACTTATTAAATAAAGTTGCAGATCGTACTGTACAAAAAATCTATCCAAATATTGACTTTAATCAAACAACACAAGCAGAACGTCGAGAATTAATTAAAGAAAGTGAAAGTGAAAATAGAATATTTAAAGGAAATGAATTAGATGAACGTCTAACTTCTATTCGTGAAAATTTATTAGATCAACAAATTACAACCTTTACTAAGCGTCCTTATGTAAGTTGGAAAATGTTGGAAAAACAAGGCGAAAAAGCGCAAAAAATAATCGATAAAACTTTAGCTAAGTACAACGAAACAATGGAAGATATGAAGAACATTGAAAAAGGACATTTTTCAAAATATGATAATCAAGATCGGCAAGCAATAACGGATAATACAAAAAATCTAATGACTATAAATAAGATTAAAGATGTTGTTCAAGAACATTATGATATGGTATTAGAAAAATCATTACCAAATGCAGATTTTTCTAATATAAATATGGCAGAAAAGGAACAATTTTATAGTGCAATAGTTTACTATAATTCAGAATTAAAGCCGTTAGATATAAACCAAATAAATAAGCTAAAAGAAGAAACCCCACAGATGTTTAATTCAATAGAACACCGAAAAGGATTAAATTATTTAAATGGACATTTAGAAGCGAAAGATTTAGGAAATGAGAAATTAAAGAATGTATTGAAACATGACGGAACACGGCAATTATTTTTATCAGAATGTAAAAAAGACAATCATATTTCTTCTAAACAAGTAGAAAATGTTAAACAAAATCTGAAACAACAACAACAAAAACAAGATAATTACCGCAAACAAGTGATGACTGATTATGAACCTATCAACTATAAAGAGGTATCTAATGAAGAATATCTCCAAAAAGTTCTATCTAATACTATGATGAACTTATTGTATGCCAGTGGTCGTTCTAATTCTGATAAAAAACAACAAAAAGAACGGAAAGATACCGAATGGGAAATGACGAAAAAACAACGAGAAAATCAAAAAGGACGAAGTCCTTCAAATGGTATGCACCTATAACGTTGTTATTTTAAGACCTAAGGACTTGATTTTTAGGTCTTTTTTGCTATATTAGCAATAATAAAAAAATAAAATGGTATATTGAT
>JAKDZT010000301.1 GCA_030462125.1 Tetragenococcus sp. | reverse complement strand
TCCCTAGAGATAGTTATTATAGGCCTAATTAATAACTCAAAGCTCCCAATAACAAATAAGACTGTGCCATAGAAAGTAGTTGATTCACTAAAAAACAAGAAGCTACCGACAATGAAGAATAAAGCTAACATTATATCGTTAATTTGATAAAGGAGTTTGTAAAACGCGTCAATTTTTACATCAAAACCTAGAAAGTTAAATTCTAGTTCTCTTCTTGTACTTTCTTTCATGGAAAACCACCTCTGATTCATTATACAATGCTTGAAAAATTTTTGAATTTATAGGAAGTTGGATTATTGAAAATATTAATTTTTTGATAAGTTAAACTAAAAAATATATATTATTACAATTAGTTTTTGATTTATTTATAATTAATTAGTTTTAATTTATAGTCATTTATAGATTTCACTGTGCCATCTTTCTTTTTAATGATGATATGATCTTTTGAAATTTGGGTAGGGCTTTTTACACCTACAGCAGCAGCAATATTAAACAAACCTTCATGCAAACTTGTAACGTAGTTAGTAACGCGATACTTTTTCTCGTCAATAATGAGACCTTTTTCTCGTTTAGGATCAGTTGTTGCCACACCAACTGGGCAAGTATTCATATGACATTGTTGACTCATGACGCATCCAACGCTGATCATCATCCCTCGTGCGATATTAACTAAATCTGCTCCTAAACCTAAAGCAATAGCAATTTTGTCTGGTGTGATAAGTTTACCAGAAGCAAAGACTTTCATTTGGTGACGAATATCATACTTTTCAAGTAACGCTGTTACAATAGGTAGGGCTGTAAACAATGGCAAACCCACACCATCTTGAAGTTCTTGGAAAGTGGCACCGGTGCCACCTTCCCCGCCATCGATAGTGATAAAATCAGGGTATTGGTTAGTTTCAATCATAGTATTAATAAGTTTTTCAATTTCTGATACCTTACTAACTACAATTTTAAAACCTACAGGTTTCTGACCTTGGTGTTGTAAAAACGTTACCCAATTTAATAAATCTTTGGGGTTGCCAATTGAATTGAAACGGTTGGGAGAATTAATTGTTTTCCATGGTTCTACGTTTCTAATTTCAGCAATTTCCTCTGTTACTTTATTACCTTGCATATGACCACCCCGTGTTTTAGCGCCCTGCGCTAGCTTTATTTCAAAAGCTTTAATTCTGTCGCGGTTTGCCAATTTGAGAAATTCTTTTAAATCGAATTCCCCTTCTTTATCACGTACGCCGAATAAACCTGGGCCAATTTGGAATATAATATCTGCGCCACCTTTAAGATGATATTTAGATAAACCGCCTTCACCTGTATTCATCCAAGTTCCAGCTTGACCTAACCCCATGGATAAAGCTGTAATAGCATGGCTACCTAAGGCACCATAACTCATACCTGATTGACCGACAAGTCGTTTAATTTTAAAAGGATAATCTAAGCCTTTTCCAAGTATAATAGCGTCCTCGTCAGACAAAAAGTACGGATCAATTTCAGTTTTAGATATATGTTCATCTCGGTTAAATAAACGTTCGTTATCGACTTCATAAATAAATGTAGAGATCATAGTTGATTGATCGATATGTAATTCAGCTGTTTGTAAGGGAAACATAGTATTTTGAATATAGAAACCATCTTCATAATCATTTTGAGTGCCATAACTAGACATTCTTGAATTGTATTTACCCGCGACAACAATATTAGTGTAATCATTTCTTGAGAATGGTTTACCTTTGGTATCTTGTAAAAATAAATACTGGCGCATTTCAGGCCCTATTTTTTCTAAAAAATAGCGAACATGCGCGAGTAACGGATAATTACGTAATACGCTGTGTTGTTTTTGTCTTTTGTCTTTAAAAAGTAACAGAGCGCCTGCTAAAAGCACGCTAAGTAAAGCTAAAACAATAATAATGTTTACAATTAATTATAATATAGTTAAAACAGTCACATTAACCATCCTTCATTATTAATATTTAATTTAAATATTAATACATTTTAATAATATATAAATTCTTCATAAGGCAAATTAAAATAATGTCCTAACACTTCTGCTTCTGTTTCGGTAGGAGTTTTTTCTCCCTTTTCAAATTGCCATAATCTTTTTTCATCAAATGATAAGTCAGACATTTTATTTAATTCATCCTTAAGTTGTTTAAGTGTTAGCTCATGTCTTTTTCTTAAATTAATTAATATATCCATTTATTCTCTCTCCTTTTTTATACTTATACAAGTCTCAAGACTATCATTTCTGATTTTAAATATATGAATCATATATTTAATC
>JAKDZT010000059.1 GCA_030462125.1 Tetragenococcus sp. | reverse complement strand
AAACGATTCTTACTAATTAATAATCCAATAAAGTAAGTATTTCGTAATCTGTGATTTTATTTCTTCCATGTAAATCTAACAATTCGATCAAAAAAGCACAGCCAACCACAATGCCGCCTAGTTTTTCAACTAAATCGATTGTCGCCTTTACTGTTCCACCTGTTGCTAATAAATCATCACAGACAAGCACTCGTTGACCAGGTTTGATAGCATCTTCATGTAAGGTCAAAGTATCTTGTCCGTATTCTTTATCGTAAGTAACATCAACTGTGCTACGAGGTAATTTCCCTGGTTTACGAACAGGCGCAAACCCTACACCTAACTCATAAGCAACCGGACAGCCTATAATAAAGCCACGTGCTTCTGGTCCTACAACCATATCGATTTGTTTTTTATCAGCGTAGTCAACAATTTCATTGACTGCCAAACGATAGGCTTCTCCATTTGCCATAAGCGGGGAGATATCCCTGAAAGTAACACCTTCTGTCGGGTAATCTGGGATGCTTGCAATGTAGTTTTCTAAATTCACTTGTTTTCCTCCTAGTAGACGTCCTAAAATATTTCATTTTAAAATACTCAATCGTCGTCTTTTATGTTAACAACCAGTGTTTTAATGTTGGTAAATCACTTAGTAATAAAAATTCCTCTGTTTTGATTTTTTCCAAGCGCTTTTGATAGCTTGGACTTTCGGTTAATGCATGAGGTTTTGGATTTTGCACTTGTTTCATAATCCCATCTGTTATTGTAACAAATCCTAAGTCAAAAAACACTTGGATCATAAAAAACAATAATTTTTCCGGAATATTTAAATGTTGCGCAACAAGAGACAATTTATATCTTACATCAATCTGCTGTTGTTTACGAATAAATTGAAACAATTTTGCATACTGTTCTCTGCTACCTACGCCATCAAGGTAAGCATCGTCTTTAGCTGAACATAAGAAAAAAATACGGGAAACTTGAGCCGCTGTAATAGCTTTTTTGGCATCTTCTAATTGTGTCGGACAATTAAGTAGTACCAATTGTTGAAAAGTACTACTATTTACCGTAGAAAGGAAATTCTCTTGGTCTTTATATGTCACCACAGGATGATCCGTTTTATCTGCTACTTTATTTGTTTCTTTTTCAGAAAAGCTAACAAATAAAGTAGGCATCATAAATGTTGAATTTTGCTGATCCTTTTTTGAACGATAATCAAATACTTGCGTGTGATCGATTTGATAATCTTTTAACATAATTTGTGGGATTCGTTTATGATTCCATTCATTAATCGATAATTGAGCAACAATATCAACTGAAGCATCTTGAAACTCTAAATTATCTGAGCCAAAACCAAAGCCAATCCCTTCCACATTTGCTTCAGAATGATCTTTTACAGAGAGTTTCAAGTGTTTACCCTCTGCTCCCACCGTTCGTGTATTGCTAACAGAACAATCCTTAAATAAAACATGTGGCGAAGGGTTGTCCATACCAAAAGGCGCTAACGATTGTAGCGCTTCAATATGAGCTAAAGTAACATCTGACAAATTTAGCACAGCATCAATCATTAAGTGGTTTGTCGGTTGTATTTGATTGACTTCAAGTATTTCATTAACTTTTTCTACTAAATAAGGTAAATTTTCGCTGGTTATACTAAGCCCCACCGCAGCATGATGACCTCCAAAACTAAACATGAGTTCGCGAACTTGGTCTAGAAGTTTAAATAAGTTCACTGAGTCAACACTACGACCTGATCCTTTTAACAATCCATGCTCTGTCTGTGTTAAAACAAGGGTCGGTTGACCGATTTTTTGTGCGATATTCCCGGCAACTATGCCTAACACTCCTTCGTGCCAATCTTCTCCTGTAATAATTTGAATTTTTTTATTAGGGGAAATTTGAGCCATAGCTTCTTGAGTAATTTCTTGGCTAAGCGTTTTTCTTTGTGTATTGATTTGGTTTAACTGTTCGGACAGCTGGCGCGCTTTGTCTTGATCAAAGGTTGTCAATAAATCTACTGCTTCATTAGGGTCTTGCAAGCGTCCTAAGGCATTTAACCGAGGAGCGATGGCAAAACCAATCGTTGATTCATCAATTTCTTCTGCTAGTATTTGGCTAACTTGAAATAACGCTAATAAACCAAGACGTTGTGTTTGTTTTAACGATTGCAAGCCAAAAATAACTAGTACACGGTTTTCGTCAGTTAGCGACACCATATCAGCCACAGTACCAATAGCTACCAAATCCAAAAAGTCAGCCGGTACTTCATCAAGTAAGGCACAAGCGAATTTAAACGCCACACCTACGCCCGCTAGCTCTCCAAAAGGATATTTACCTGCTGGATGACGTGGATGAACAATCGCATAAGCCTCAGGTAATACTTGGGGCAATTCATGGTGGTCTGTAACAATGACATCCACACCTTGCTGGTTAGCAAAATCAATGGCTTCATGGCCAGAAACACCGTTATCGACTGTAAGAATCAGTTGAACGCCGGCAGCTATTTTTTCTTTATACACTTCTACATTCGGACCATAGCCGTCTTTAAAGCGGTTAGGCAAATAGTAACACACATCTGCTCCTAGAAGCTCTAATGTTTCTTTCATAAGTGCTGTACTTGTAATACCGTCGGCATCATAATCGCCATAGATTAATATCTTCTCTTCATTTTCCAATGCTTTCTGAACACGTGTAATAGCTTTTTCCATATCAAATAAAAGAAAGGGATCATATAAATTGTCCAAACTTGGATGGAAAAAAGTTTTCATTGCTTGTGTAGTCGTAATTCCACGTTGCCAAAGAAGCTGACCTAAAAAGTGAGGAAGCCCTTCTTCTTTTAGCTGGCTACTAAATTCTTCTGACAATTCGGCCGTCTGCGGTAATTGCCAATTATACTTCGCTTGTTTCAAACAATCACTCCTAACCAAATTCGTATTATAGCAAATCAAACAAAATAAGAAAAGAAAGAGACTGAGACAAAATTTTCTCTCAATGATCGTTTTTTTGAATCATTGCTAGAAATAGGTAACGTCTAGCCACTTTCTTAGCGGATTTTTATTCATTTTCAGAAGAGCGCTCTTCTTTTGCTTCATCTGTTTGATTTTCTACCGTTTGGTTATTAAATTCGTCGTCCGACTTCAAAGCAGTCATCTTATTATTGTATTCTCTTTCTAATTCTTGCCGCTTTTCTGCTACTTTTTGATCAAGTGATTGTTCGAATTCACCTAGTTGTTTCTTCAAACTTTTAATTTCTTTTCTTTGCTGCCAAATCGTACTGGTAGCAACTAATGCAATAATAACAGCGCCTAAAAACGCTGAACCGATGATAATAATAACTAGCGGTGCGTATAATTGCGAAAAGCCGAAATTAATGGGCACTGACATGTTATTCATTACGGCAAATAACACAATGATAAGCGTTAAAACAAGTCCTAAAATAATCCGCCATTGGTTTTTCATATAACACAAACACTCCTTAAAATTAATGCTAATTTATCTATTTTTGATTAAACAATCCACCGGCCAAGAAATCACCGATTTTAGGGAACAGTTGGTAAGTTCGAGCGGCAAATTCCATAATTGGCGGTTGATTAATTTCACGTTTGGGATGATTTAGTTGCTTAACAATCTTATGTGCCAATTTATTAGGGTTTAAAATTAGTGCACCTAGATGATCTAAATAACTCCCACTAGGATCTGCTTTGTCGAAAAATTCGGTTTGGATAGGCCCCGGATTGACGGTGGTGACGGCTATACCAAAAGGTTTTAATTCCAAACGTAAAGCATTCGAAAACCCCAGTACAGCAAATTTAGTGGCAGAATACATACTCGATTTAGGCGTTGCCATTTTACCCGACATGGAAGCTACATTTATAATATGTCCACTTTTAGCTTCTAACATATCAATTGCAACTTTTTGTGTCAAAAGCATCAAACCTAAAACATTGACTTCAAACATTTCTCGAATTTTTTCCTGCTCAAAGGCCACGAAATCCTCAAAATAGCCAAAACCTGCGTCATTAACCAAACAATCAACAGTTCCCACTTCTTCTTTGACCTTTTCATACATCCGTTCAATGCTTTCTGGATCTGAAACGTCTAATTGAAAGGCGTAAGCGTCATTTTGACTAAGTTCGCTGCACTTTTCTTTCACTTGACCAATCAATTGAATGCGTCTCGCACAAACAATAACAATTGCGCCTTTCTTAGCAGCTTCATAACAAATTTGTTCTCCTAAACCGGAAGAAGCGCCAGTGACTAAAACGACTTTATCTTTTAAATTCATCTACTTCAATTGCCCTCCTTCTCTTGAAATGGTATCGTCACAAAATAAAAATCTTTTGCTATCGTTGTGTTCGGAAAAACTTCCTGTGCTTCTTTTTCCAATTCAGTCGCATCTTTACCTAAATAGCGGGCACTAATGTGTGTCAAAATTAGCTGTTTTACCTGGGCTTTTTGAGCCGCTGTGGCAGCCTGATGCGTGGTTGAATGGTAATAAGCCTTAGCAAGTTTAGCTTCGTGCTTATTAAACGTACTTTCATGCACTAAGACATCGGCATTTTCTGCTAAAGTGATCGTATTGGGAGTATAGCGTGTATCTCCCAAAATTGTTACCACACGCCCCTTTTTATCTTGGCCCACAAAATCACTACCAGCAATTGTTCGACCATCAGCTAAAGTAACGTTTGCCCCTTGTTTTAGTTTGCCATAAATTGGGCCTGGTTTGATACCCAAAGCTTTCAATTTTTCTACCTGCAATTCACCTTTATGGTCTTTTTCTGCTACGCGAAAACCAAAACTAGCAATGCCATGGTCTAGCTTTTTACAAGTTACAACAAATTGGTCATCTTCAAATAGCGTTTCTTCTTCACTTGTTATTTCGATAAATTTTAAGGAGTAATTTAAGTGTGTTTTCGAAATCTTTAGGGAGGTACGGACAAATTCTTCCAAACCCTCGGGACCGTAAATTTCTAATGGCTTATCTCCCGCTTGATTTGAACGGCTAGTAATCAAACCCGGCAGACCAAATATATGATCGCCGTGCAAATGACTAATAAATATTTTTTCAATTTTGCGTGGTTTGATCGTGGTGTTTAAAATTTGCATTTGTGTTCCTTCACCACAATCAAATAACCATATAGCATTACGTTCAGCTAGAAGTCGTAACGCAATACTCGTAACATTACGATGCTTTGCCGGTAAGCCGGCGCCCGTTCCTAAAAATTCCAGTTCCATAATTTACCTATCTTTCTTTTGCTAAACATTTGGTTACCGTCTTACTTTCGATGTTTTTCATCCCAATTTTGTCTCGTATTTTCTTTTGTCGTTTCTTCTACTTCTTGTGCTTTCTGGATTTCTTCTTGCACTTCTGCCAGATCAAAGCGAGCAATTTCACCGCCTAAGTCCATCATAATCATTTGGTTTAATGGACGATTATCTGTTTCGTCTGCAATTAAAATTAGACCGGTTTCTCCTACATCAATTTTTTTACCTACAAAATCAAAGATAGTTTGAGCTTCGCGGGCTTCTTTTGTATCTCTAGAAGCACCAATCACGCTACCGCCAAACCAACCCAAAAGGATACCTAAAGGTCCACCCAAAATACCAATCATCATGCCGATAAGACCACCTTTTGACGTTTGATTTGAACCTGTAAAGTCAATAAAGTCTTCCACCGTAAATGGGTTTTGTCCACTATCGGAATGAGTCACAACGGCCATCTGTTCGCCACTTAGTTCTTTGGCGGTCTGTGCTTTTTTGATCATAGAAAACCCTTGATAAGCTTGCGCATTTTCTTCAAAGTTCATAATAATTACGCGTTCTGTCATTTGGTTTTTCCCTCCCAGGATTTTAGGCTATTTAACCATTCATAACTTTGGGACTTATTCAACAAATTCAAAAACAAAATCTTTAATTCGAACTAGGTCCCCGTCTTTTGCACCCCGTTCTCTCAAAGCATCATCAATGCCCAACTTACGTAATTGACGAGAGAAACGCCGAATCGATTCATCGTGCTCAAGATCAGTCATTTCAAACTGCTTCTCTAATTTGTTACCCGTCAACACCCAAGTAGCATCTGGGTCACGTTGAATTTCAAAAGCTGGTTCATTGGATGTATAACCATATTGAACGGTATCTTCTTCTGTTGTTGTTTCTTCTTGCAGAGAAAAACTAGGCGCTTTTTCTAATAAGTCAGCAGTAGCATTTACTAAGGAATCAATCCCTTGATTGGTGACTGCTGAGATTGGAAAAATTAAAGGCTGCTCAGGCGTTTCAGCCTCTTGTTTTTGCGCCAACTTTTCTTTAAAATGCTGTAAATTTTCTTCTGCGTTTGGCATATCTATTTTATTGGCAACAATAATTTGCGGACGTTCTAATAAACGCAGGTCATAAGAGGCCAATTCTTGATTGATCGCTACATAATCTTCATAAGGATCTCGACCTTCCATACCGCTCATATCAATGACATGCAAAATAACACGGGTACGTTCAATATGCTGTAAAAATTGAATACCCAAACCTACACCTTGCGAAGCTCCTTCAATTAACCCTGGCAAGTCAGCAATCACAAAGTCTGCGCCATTAGAAGTCGAAACCATACCTAAATTTGGCACTAGTGTGGTGAAATGGTAAGCACCAATTTTAGGTTTAGCTGCAGAAACCACGGATAATAAGGTTGATTTCCCGACGGAAGGAAAGCCTACGAGTCCAACGTCTGCTAGCACTCTTAATTCCAACCCAATATTTCTCTGGGTCCCTGGTTCGCCATTTTCCGCCATTTCAGGTGCGGGATTTTTTGCCGTAGCAAAATGAACATTCCCGCGCCCACCTCGACCGCCTTTTGCGACAGTAAGCGTTTGGCCTTCTTCTACCAGGTCCCCGAGCAGTTCTCCTGTATCCTCATCACGCACAATCGTCCCTTGAGGAACTTTGACATAAAGGTTGGATGACCCGCGGCCGTGCATGCTTTTATTCATGCCATTTTCTCCTGCCTGAGCTTGAAAGTGCCGATTATAACGAAAGTCCATTAATGTTCGTAAACCTTCATCTACGATTAATACAACATCGCCTCCACGACCTCCGTCACCACCAGCAGGACCGCCGTTAGGAACAAACTTTTCTCTGCGAAAAGCGACCATTCCGTTACCGCCTTTTCCAGCTTTCACGTCGATTGTTGTTTGGTCTAAAAACATGGACATACTTATGTCCTCCATTCTATATACTGACTACACTGTCTTTGCTTGAACCTTTCCTATTGTACCTAGCATTTCCCTGTTTGTCCATCATTTATCTATTTCTTATTCCTCATATTTCTCTAAGAAAGCTTGGATTTTTTCTCGATAACGTTCGGGATCTTGATTGTAACTATCAGCATGAGCTGCATTAGCAACCGCCCACTTTTCTTTAGGCGCATCCGTTGCTTGATAGACTTCATCTAACATGGAAAAAGGGACAAATTTATCTTCTTTTCCATGAATAAAAAATATAGGAAGGTTATTTTTAGCCAACTGTTTGGTTACATCGGCTTCCTCGAAGAAGTAACCGGCTCGAGCTTTAGTCACTAAACTAGTTACTAGAATCATGGGAAAAGCGGGTAAGTCAAATAATTCTTTTAGTTGATAAGTTAATTCTTCTTTGACAGAGGCATAGCCACAATCTTCTACAATGGACACCACATTTTCAGGTAATTCTTCTCCTGAAACCATCATAACTGTCGCCGCACCCATGCTTACGCCGTACAGACTGATGGATTCCTCCTGCCCTTGTTGTTGTAAGACTTGATCAATCCATCGCAAATAGTCTTTGCGTTCATGCCAACCAAAACCAATATAATCGCCTTCACTTTCCCCATGTCCTCGAGCATCCGGAACTAATACATTATAACCCATATCATGGTACATTTTAGCATATTCTGCCATCGTTTCAGCTGTATCCATGTAACCGTGAGCTAAAATCGCTGTTTTTCCATTTTGCTTATCTGCTGGCAAAAAAATCGCCGATAACTTTAATCCATCTTCTGAATGAAGATGCCACCGGCTGCGATTTGTTTCATCCGTATACCACGCTTCAATTTCCTGTGTTTCTGCAGTTTTAGTTTCTGTATCCGGACTTAAAAAATCTTTTTCAGAGGGAATTACAGCATAATCGTAAAAATAATTTCCCGCATATATCAAGCCACCGATAGATAAAATAACTAGAATAATGATAAACCATTTTAAATATTTCATTGTTTTTCCTCATAACGATTAAATTTTCTAGTCTAGTATACGAAAAAAAGGAACGAAATAAAAATCATTTGCGTTTTTTGTTTACATAATTCCTATATGGTAAATAAAATACTAGAACGCATTTATAGACGTTCTAGCAGAATATCATTATTGATTTTCAATTAAACGGAAACTAGCCCATGGTTTTAAAAATTGTAACAAAAATAATTCTTCATCAGAAATGCGACCGACGACATTAACCCGTCCGTCGTTTTTCATAGATTGTAAGGCAATTTGGGTTTCACCTTTATACTGCTCGTAACCGACATTATCAATCAAAACATCGCCGCGCTTCATATCTCGAGTGTTATGAGCAGGGAAAGGTTTTTCTTTATAATAAACCCGGGTCATAGTGGAGCGTAGCAAATATTCCGAGGCATCTCCGCGATAACTGTGTAAATTATCAAATAAGCAAATACGTTCATCTTCTGTGATATCGTCAGCAACGTCAACTTGTAAAGTTGGATAAAGCGCGTTGAAACTTTCAGCCATTGCTTGTAGTTCATCTTCTGAAGCATAAGCGTTAGCAATGGTAATATCATCAATTAAGCCAGTTAAAAGCAAGTGTTTGACCTGAGTGGTGATCGCTAGGTCCCGATGCTCTTCTAAGGTACACAGTCCATCTTGGGTGGGCCAGGGTCCAAAAGTGGCTGCCTGCGAGTTAACAAACGCCATGGTATTTAAGTTATAGTTGCGAAATTTTTGGGAACAATAAACAAAATGATCATAGCCTAAACCCGTATAGCGGTGAGGATAAAAATTATGAGAACCCAGTAAATTAGCGGTATTAGGTGAAAAAGACATGATATTATCTACGTAATTTGTGCCGCTGCTCATATTAATTTCGATTTTTAAACGATAGGGGTTACGTGTCATTTGCGCTTCTTCCGCCCCTGTAAATCCCAAATCTAAGCGAACACCATCCGCACCTAATTCGTTAAAAAAAGATAAATCATCATAAGATATGCCTAATTGTTCAAACAAACGAGGATTAATATCAACCATAACCTCCATATCCAATGAATTTGCGTAATCTACCACTTGTTTAAAATCAGCTAATACTTTGTCTTTATCTTCAGCGATTTGTAATAAACTAGTAAACACCCGCTTAAAGCCATATTTATGAGCTAAATCTAAATAAGCTTTATCTTTTGCAAAGGTCGAACGTTCTGGATAGAGCGAAATACCTAATTTTCCCATAAAAAATCTCCTCTAAAAATTAATTTTCTTTCTTATTATAACAAAGCCTTTGTAATCGGTCTATGTCTTTGCATAGCGCTTTCACAATGCCAAAGAAAAGAGCCGAATAATTCTCTACTGAAATCATTCGACTCTTTTTCGTGTCTACTTATTTAATTTAACTTATTCGTCCCCAACAATAAAAGTAAATTCACATTCAGCAGCTGTTTTATCTTCAACCGTTGCTTTAGCCTCAGCTGTACCAACAGAACCTTTTGTCTTAGTAATTTCAAAGGAAAGCTTTAAAGTATCTCCAGCTACTACTTTTTGTCGGAATTTCGCTTTATTAATGCCTCCGATATAAGCCGTTTTGCCTTGGAATTCCTCTGATTTTAAAATCAAAATAGACCCTGCTTGTGCTAAAGTTTCCAAAATTAACACTCCTGGCATAACAGGATTTCCAGGAAAATGTCCTTGAAAGAAATCTTCATTAATGGTCACATTTTTGGTAGCTATAATTTTCTTACCTGATTCGATATTATCAACATAATCTATGTAAAGGATCGGGTAACGATTGGGGATAACTTCTTTTACTTCTTCTTCAGTTAAAAATTTTTCCATTTGCCTTTATCCTCTCAAAATACAGAATACTTTGATTATCAAACTAAC
>JAKDZT010000058.1 GCA_030462125.1 Tetragenococcus sp. | reverse complement strand
AGATCCTTGGTATACCAAGGGATACGTATCGAAAAGTAGGTTTCAAGTTTTAGTACACAATATATAGGAGTAAAGTCTTTGTTTCTGCTGCCAGTACTTGGAACTATTTTTGTACTTTTAATAAGCAGATTTGTAAGCGCTTATATTGGAGTTGGTTTTGCTAACTTCAGTCAATTTTTGATTGCTTCAGTAGGTAATGAGGGAGGAGCAGTCTTATCAGGAGCGTTAGGAGCAGCGCGAGCTTTTGATTTTGGAGGTCCTGTTAATAAGATGGCAGGAACAATCGGTAAGCAGTTGTATTTTGATACTGGGTATTCTTATATAGCACTCGTATTAGGTGCTTTAGTTCCTCCTATAGGTTTAGGACTTTCTCCGTACTTTGCACGGTTATTTACAAAAAAAGAAATTTTTAATCCACAATTAAAAAAAGGAGCATTCTCTTGTTTATTACTAGGCGTGCTAGGAATTTCAGAAACGGTTATTCCTTTTATCATGGTCTATCCAAGTATTATTCCAATTA
The DNA here is from genome assembly GCA_030462125.1 of Tetragenococcus sp. GTDB lineage: Bacteria > Bacillota > Bacilli > Lactobacillales > Enterococcaceae > Tetragenococcus. Next base: position 9,639 of record JAKDZT010000058.1, on the reverse strand, counting down.
GCATGATTAGTACTGCTGTTGCTGGAGCAATTGCTTTCTTGTTTGGCTCAGGGATTTTTCCTGGAGGAATCTATGGCTTTTATATGTTGCCCTTAATTGATAATGTAGGTGGATTTTTGATTGCGCTGGCAATAGGCGTTGTATTGTTTTGTGTAATTATGACATCATACAGAATATTTATGTATAACAAAGAGCAGCAGGAAGATAAATAAAAAACGAGAGAAATCTAAAGTGGGAAATATGAAAGTCTGTCTAATTAAAGATGAAGAGAATAATGAAAAGAATAATACTAGGGATTATTTTTGCTAGTTTAATTGCAAGAAGTATATAAAGTAAGCGAAAACTTGTTGCAAGAAGATGTAATATTCAAGAGAGATACGTCATTTTATACTTAAATAAGTGATAACGTTATCTTTCAAATTAATAATAAAGAAATGGAGTGGAAGAACTGTGGAAAAATTACCAATCAAATCAGTTGTTGAAGGGTTACTTGATTTACAAAAGACAGGAGAAAGTGCAACTATACTAGGAGTAGGTCCTATGTCTAGAAATTGCGTACAAGCAACTCTAGAACTATCACAAGAAGATGACTTTCCTGTAATGTTTATTGCTAGCCGGAATCAAGTAGATGCAGACGAACTTGGTGGGGGCTATGTGAATGGTTGGAACCAATTTACATTTGCTAAAGCAGTCGAAGAAGTTGCAGAAAATATTAATTATAATAATTTGTATTATCTATGCCGTGACCATGGAGGACCTTGGCAACGTGATAAAGAGCGTAATGACCATTTGCCAGTAGATGAAGCAATGAAACTTGGGCAGCAATCATATGTTGCTGATATTGAAGCAGGTTTTGACTTATTAATGATTGATCCTACAAAAGATCCATTTGAGGTTGGAAAAGTTATTCCATTAGATACAGTTTTAGAAAGAACGGTAGATCTCATTGAATTTTGTGAAAAGGAACGTAAAGCACGTAATTTGCCAGAAATTGGTTATGAAGTGGGAACAGAAGAGACTAATGGCGGCTTAACTTCTACAGAAACTTATGAAACATTTATTTTACGCTTAAAAGAAGAATTGGAAAAACGTAACCTACCTATGCCGACTTTCATTGTAGGGCAAACAGGAACATTAACTCGTAAAACAGAACAAATTGGCACATTTAACTTTAAAAATGCTTATGATTTAGCGCAAATGGCTAAAAAATATGGTGTAGGTTTAAAAGAACATAATGGCGATTACTTAGATGACGTTACATTGTTAGAACATGTTCCTTCTGAAATTACTGCTACTAATGTCGCGCCTCAATATGGTACAGAAGAGACTCGAGCATATTTAAACCTGGCAGCAGTTGAAGTAAGACTCGTTGAAAATGGTTTGATTAAAGAAGTATCGAATACACGTGAAACTTTATTGATTCATGCAATTAACAGCGAACGTTGGAGAAAATGGATGGTAGGTGAACAAAAAGATTTAACTGTCGATCAAATATTGAATTCACAAGATGAAGAATTACAAGCAGAAATCCTTGATATTGCTGGTCACTATACATTCAACGATGACGAAGTGCAAGATGAAATCAAGAAGCTTTACGCCAACCTTAAAACACAAAATATTGACGGTGAGCGTTACGTTATTGACCATATCAAGCGTCCTATTCGTGATTATGCGGAGTGTTACAAGTTGAACGGTGCTACTTCACGGATTAAAAGTCTGTCAAAATAACCATAGATCGTTAGATTTCTTTAACTTTAAGTGGTGGAGAAATTGAAATATTTTATGGAATAGGTCGTGTGTTATAAATAGAAATAAAAAAGTAGCTAATCACTAGGTTAGCTACTTTTTTAAAAGGCGATGATAAAATGATGCAGGCTATATTTTTTGATGTGGATGATACGCTATATGATCAATTAACTCCTTTTGCTCGCTCTTTTGAAAAACATTTTAATTTTTACGATATTCCTTTGGAAGCTCTATATACGACTAGCCGTAAGTTAAGTGATGAAGTTTTTCATTTAACTGAAAATGGACAAATGAATACGCAAGATATGTACGTATATAGGATTAAACAAGCGTTAGCTTATTTTGGTAAGCAGATTTCTTATGAAAAGGCGGCGATGTTTCAAAAGGATTATCAGGAATTTCAAAGAGAGATTAAACTGATCCCTGAAGTAGAAGATGTATTGTCATTTTGTGTGGAAAAGCAAATAACTATGGGAATTATAACGAATGGCCCCTTTGCTCATCAGGAAAGAAAAATTAAACAATTAAAAGTAGACCAATGGATACCTGCAAATCATATATTTATCTCTTCAAAGGTTGGCTATGCTAAGCCAGATGTGAATATTTTTCGCTTGGCAGAAACAACTTTAGGTTTAACAGATAAACATATTTATTATGTAGGTGATTCGTTTCAAAATGATATTATAGGAGCAAAAAATGCAGATTGGAAAGCTGTGTGGTATAATCGACGATCTCATAAAAAGATTCCAAATACAGTAGAACCAGATTATATCGCGGATAAAAATACGCTTTTTGAGATTATTCATAAAATTGAATTGGAAAACGAAGAAAGGTAAAGTAATTATGAACTTAAGTATGGAAAACATATTTGTATTTGATATAGATGATACGTTATACGATCAATTACATGCGTTTGAACGGGCAGTTAATAATCTGGGACTAAAAACTCATTGGCACTTAGACATACCTAGATTGTATCATTTAATGAAGGAATATGGAGACGAATCCTTTTCCACAACAGGATTTGATCGGGAAAAATTAAAAAATATGCAGATTTTTCGTATTAAGCAAGCTCTTCACGACTATAATATCGAAATTACTGATAAACAAGCGATAAAATTCCAAATAGATTTTGAAAATTATCAGAATGATATCATTTTATTTCCTGAAATGGAAAAACTTTTTAACTTGCTTGTTGCAAAAAAGCAAACTTTAGGAATTATCACTAATGGTACTTTAAAACGACAACAAAAAAAGATAAAGGCTCTACAGCTTGAAAAATGGGTCCCAAGGGAAAATATTTTAATTTCTGAAGAAGTCGGTGTTTCAAAGCCAGAAAAACTCATTTTTAATTTTTTTGAGGACAAACTATCTGATTCTATAAAAAATCAGACGCTATTTTATATAGGTGATAACTATGTGAACGATATTATTGGTGCAAATTCAGTATATTGGAAAACAATTTGGGTAAATTATCGAAACTATCAAAAACCTAAAAGTTGTATTGCTGATTACATTGTACAAAATCCAGTAGAACTATATGATACAATTGCAAAATTACTATCCAAAACGACTGAAACAAATCTAGATAATTAAATAGTTGTACAATTTTTTTCACTTCTTCATAGTAATTTTATATGTCCTCTTCAATTGAATACATTGGTAATTTTTTAGTATTAACAAGTATGTTGAGAAGCTTTCTGATTTTTTATATTATTTACCAAAAAATGATGATTGTTATTAAAACTATAAGAGATAAGTAAAACCACTCTGCTTGAATTGACAGAGTGGTTTTTGTCGTTTAACTAATTTATCTATCCCCAATACTCAGCTGCGATTTTCTGGCCTTGATTAATTTTATTCCATTGTTGCTCGATGGAGAGTTCATTTCCGTTGTCACAAGAAGCAAAGCCACATTGGTGTGAAAGAAATAAACGTTCTTTTGGCAAAATCTGACTTGCTTTATCAAGCAGATTTACCACTCGTTGTTCATCGTCAAGCGTACTTGTTTTACTGGAAAGAAGCCCTAAAACGACTTCAACATCATCTTTATCTTTTAATACTTCTAGAGCTGAAATGTCACCAGCACGTTCATCATCCCATTCCAAAAAGAAACGATCGTAGTGTTGTTCGCCTAAAAATTTCTCAGCAATTGCTTGGTAAGTGCCTCCAGCAGCATGACGGCTCTGGTAGTTTCCTCGACAATTATGCGTCCAAACTTTTAGACCTAATTCATGTCCAAAATCAGCGACTTCATTATTAATTGAAATAAAGGTGTCGGCTAAATCTTCTATCCCTTCATTTCCGCTAGCGTAAAAACTATGTTCATTATCATCAGCAAATAGCTCCCACAGACAATCATCAAATTGGATAATCTTACCGCCAGCTTCTTTATATTCAGTTAGAAATTCTTTATAAGCGTTGACTAAACCATCTTTTAAATCTTCTTGTGTCTTGTACACTTGGTTTTTGCCATAAAGTTCGTCGAAAACTGCCAATTCGGTAAAAGCGTGGGCAGCGCCCCAAACGGTTAATTTAACATCTGTATTTCCTGATTGAGTTTTTACATTTTTGAAAATATCGATAAAATGATGATTTTTCCCGGATAAAGGTTCCGTTATACGAAGTCCAATATCTTTTCTTGTCTCAAAATCTCCACCATCATGATCTTGAAAGGCATACCCACTATCAGCAATATAGCGTTCAATATCTTTAAGTCCCCAAATAAAGTCTAAATGCCACATAGACTTTGTATATTCTCCATCAGTAATAGGCGTTATTCCTTCTTCTTTTTGTTTAGCAATTACTTGTTTCGTCGTTTCACTTTCTTTTTCTTTGTAACCAGGAAAAGCATCGTAAAATGGATACTTTATATCATCACGATTTTCAATTTTTTGTTTGTATTTAAGTAAATCTTCAGGCCTTAACAAAGAACCCACAAGTTGAAATTTTGCTGTAGCTGTACTCATAAAGCATTCCTCCAATATTTTTGTATTGGCATTATTCTAACAAGTTTGCTCTAAAATAGATAATACGTTTTATTTCTATGTTATGATAGATAAAAACTATAACAAGGAGAAAACATATGAGGATACAACAATTAGAATACTTGGAGAAAATCGTTGAAACAGGATCGATAAATGAAGCAGCAAAGCAGCTTTTTATTAGTCAGCCATCGTTATCACAGGCAATGAAGGAAATGGAAAAAGAATATAAAATCCAATTATTTTACCGAACGAAATTAGGGATTACATTAACAAATGAAGGACGGGAATTTATCAACTATTCGCGTGGGATTTTAGATCAGGTCAATCTATTAGATGAACGTTTCGGGAAAACTACGACACGTAAACATATTTTTAGTGTGTCAGGACAACACTACGCTTTTGTTGTTCATGCTTTTGTAGAGTTAGTGAAAAAAATTGGTCAAGACGAATACCAATTTACTTTAAGAGAAACACAGACACAAAATGTTTTGGATGACATCCAAACTTTTAAAAGCGAATTAGGTATAATTTATTTAAATGATTTTAATCAAACCGTCCTAAAGCGACTTATTGCAGAAAAAAATTTGGAATTTATTCCATTATTTGAAGCCAAACCACATGTTTTCGTGGGCAGAGAAAATCCTTTAACGAAAAAGAAAAGTATTACTTTAGAAGACTTAGAAGATTATCCTTATTTATCCTATGAGCAGGGGGATACTAACTCGTTTTATTTTTCTGAAGAAATTTTAAGTACCTTACAAAGCAAAAAACATATTCAAATTAGTGATCGCGCGACAATTTTTAATTTGATGGTAGGACTAAATGGTTATACGATCAGTTCGGGTATTATTAGTAGTGAATTAAATGATGAAAAGATTGTTGCTATTCCTTTGGAAATAGACGATTCAATGATACTAGGTTACTTAAAAAATAAGAAGATTGATTTAAGTAAGATAGCAAAAGATTACTTAGAATTACTAAAACAGCATATTCGAAATTATGGGTTTGAGATTTATGAGTAGCATTTGTAGTGATAAAACTAGCTACTTTGCCAGACTAACTCAAGATTTCGAAGCAATTAGAGTTACATTAGCAGACTAACTCAAGATTTCGAAAAAACTAAAGCTACTTTAGCAGACTAACTCAAGATTCCACAAAAATTAGAACTACTTTGTCAAACTAACTCTAAATTTTTAGAAGTTGAGGGAACTTTAGCCAAACTAACTTTAGAATATTGAATGACTAATTTTATTTTTCCCATAGTATTATACTATCAACCATGATATACTCCTATTTAAAATAACTGAAAGAGGGTATGACAATGAATTTAGAAGAGGCAAGAAAACTGATTGATCAAGCAGATAAGGAGCTTGTTCCCTTGATTGAACAACGAATGAACGCGGTAGTGGAAGTGGGTAAATATAAAAAAGAACACAATATACCTGTTTTAGATGAAAATCGTGAAAAGGCAGTCTTAGATAAAATCGCATCTTATACTGAAAACAAAGACTTTGAAGATTCAGTTCGTAAAATTTTTCAAGCAATTATGGATACGACAAAAGAATATCAACAAGAAGAAATTATTGATAAATAATACTTTTTTGTCTTGTTAATAAATTTATCATAATGTAATTTTTTGAAAGAAGTTGGAGTTTTTATGAAAAATAGGAAAATACCGATTCTGCTTTTTGCTTTACTAGCGATTTTCTTTTTCCGTTTTATCCCAGCACCTACAGGGTTAAACGCGGATGGTATGCAGGTTGTCGGAATCTTTTTAGGCACGCTACTATTGTGGATTTTTGTAGGGATTGATTGGCCAAGTTTATTATGTTTAGCGGCTTTGACTTTGGTGCCAGCATTAGATCCGGGGCAAGTTTTTGCTTCATCTTTTGGTAATGAAACTTTTGTCTTTTTACTTTTTACTTTTATGCTTACTTACGCTTTGTCGCAGACAAGTATTATTAAACGTATTGCACTAGCGTTTATTACTAGTAAGTGGGCACAAAAGGGCGCTTGGCAACTGACATTATTATTTTTATTATCGGTATTATTAATAGGATTATTTATTTCCCCAACGGTCTTATTTTTTATTATGCTACCGATATTAGAAGAGATCTATGATATTTTAAATCTAAAAAAAGGAAGTACCTTTGCTTCCATGTTAATGATTGGCTTAGTGATTTCTTGTTCTTTATCTTCGGGGATGACACCTATCGCTCATGTTTTTCCTGTAATTGCATTGGGCGTATTTGAATCTATTGCAAATATAACAATAAGCTACGCAGATTATATGGCTTTTGCGATTCCATCAGGTTTATTAATCTTTTTATTTATGTTGTTCGTTTTCCGCTTTATTTTAAAACCAGATACAAAGCAATTTAAACAGTTGGATAAAGCTGACTTTAAAGAAATACAGACTGAACCTGTTACAACACGGGAAAAAATGATTTTGTCTATTTTTGTTATTGTCATTTTATTATGGGTATTACCGGGTATTATTTCGCCTATCTTGCCTAATGTAGCAGCAATAATCGATAGCTTCGGAACTGCTGTACCGCCACTTGCTGGCGTTGTTGTGTTAGCAATGTTGCGATTGGAAGGCAAACCTTTATTAGTTATTAATGAAGCCATCACAAAGGGTGTCTCTTGGCCGAGTTTGATTATGGCAGCTTCGACTTTAGCCATAGGTAGCGCGCTGACTAATGAAGATATTGGGTTGATTAATTATGTATCAAATGTGATGAAGCCAATTGCACAAGGGCTTTCGCCACTATTGATCGTAGGCTTATTTATCGCTTGGGCAACTTTTGAATCAAATATTGGCTCGCATATGGTTACTTCACAAGTGGTTACTTCCGTGGCAGTGCCTATTGCGCTTTCTTCCAATATGGTTGAAGCAGCTTCTCTTGCAGCTGTTATTGGGTTAGTGGCTTCTATTGGTTCAGCTACGCCGCCTTCGATGCCTTATGTAGCTATCGCTGGTTCTTCTGGTTGGACCAATACTATACAAATGTTAAAATATGGGATGTTAGTAGCAGTAGGAACACTAGTTATCGCATTATTTATAGCATATCCGCTAGCTAATTTATTTATTAATGTATAATTTTAAGCATCCAAAAGGCATTACGCTTTTAGGATGCTTTTTATATATTACACTAAATTAATTATCTCATCGCACCAATCAGCTGTTAGTTCCACATCATGGGTAATGATGGCTATAATAGCGTCGGTTTCCTTCAGCATATTTAATAACTGACCAAAATGTTGCATATTGACATAGTCTAAACCACTAGTAGGTTCATCAAAAATAATCAATTCTTTTCCTGATAAGATAGCTGACGCTATGGCAACACGCTGTTTTTGTCCCCCTGATAAGCTCATAGGATGACGTTCTTCTAAACCTGACAAATTTAGTTTTTCTAATACTGGGGTCTTTTGTTCAGGATATTTCGCATTGAGTAAAACTTCTTCAGAAACAGATTCGTTAAATAATTGGTAATTTGCATCCTGCATCACTAAAAAACTTTTTTTGACTAATTCTTTAGGAGAAATTGATTGACCATGCCATAAAATTTTTCCTGCTAAGGGTTTTAATAAGCCCGTAAGCGTATTTGCTAGTGTTGTTTTTCCTACGCCATTGGGACCTATGATTCCTGTGATTTTGTTTTGACTTAGCCCGATAGTCATATTTGATAAAATCGGCGTTTTTTTCTCATAACCAATAGTTAAATTTTTTGCTTGTAGTAAATAGGACCCTTGGAAATTTACAGATTTTTGCTCTTTTTCCAAAAGTTTTTTGTGTTTTTTAGACAAATCCATGGCTCGCAGACCTTTTTGACCTAACTCATGATTCGTCAATTGATTAAATTCATCGCTGCTCCATTCTTGGATTAACTGACCATTTTCAAATAGTACGTAGCGATCAACTAGTCCCTTGCTCCAAGCTAAACGATGTTCGGTGAGAATAATTGTGATACCTTGTTCCTTTTTTTGTTTTATCATTTTTTTGATCTGCTCTACTGCGTTTTGGTCCAAATTACTTGTTACTTCATCTAATATCAGAACTTTAGGGCGTAGAGTGTTGGCAGCAGCCATAGTAACTTGTTGTTTTTGCCCGCCAGATAATTTGAAGATATCACGGTTAAGTAAGTTTTTGATATCAAGTTCTTCAGAGACTTCATTGATACGTTTATAAATTTGATTAGGAGACTCTCCTATATTTTCAGGAGCAAAAGCAAGTTCATAGGTGGTGTTTGTAGTAAAATGTTGTGTTTTTGGATTTTGAAAAACACTACCAACTACAGGAACATAATCTTCAATGTCTGCCTTTCCTGCAATTAAACCGAGTGTTTCAACATGTCCAGTCAAATCACCTTCAATATAGTTAGGGCTAATTCCATTTAATAAACGACTAAAAGTGGTTTTGCCACTACCGCTTTTTCCGCAAATAAGAATACACTCACCGGAAGATACTTTTAGATTAATCGATTTTAAAAAAGTATCATCTGTATGAAGAAAACGAAATGAAGTATTTTCACTATTTATTGTAAATCGTTTCATAATAAACCTCCTATATCAATAACGATGGGAATGAAAGCAATAACCATATAAATCAGGTCAACTTTAGTCATGCGGAGGTTGATAATGGACGTTTGTTTTCCCGGAATACTTAATCCTTTAGTTAAAGCAGAAATAGTCAAATCCTGTGCCACTTGACTTGCGTTCATCAGCAGTGGAATTAAAATAAACTCAAAGGTTTGTATGGGTTGTTTAATAAAAGCAATAGGACCTCTTTCAATTCCTCGAAAAGCCATCGCCTTTCTAATCTGATGATAATCTTCGCGTATTGTTGGAAAAAAACGAAAGATAACCGAAAAGGGTACAATAAAAAATTTAGGAAAACGCC
>JAKDZT010000300.1 GCA_030462125.1 Tetragenococcus sp. | reverse complement strand
CCTCTAGCTGTGGTGTCATATCTGGATAGCCTTCCGCAATCTTCTCCCACGCTTGCTGTGTTGTAGGTGTATCGTCAAAGTTATCAATGATATATTTTATTAAAGGTAAAGTTATTACCCCGCCATTCGTAAAATTCATAGAGTGTCTTGTCAACTCTTGTTTTAAATTCTCTTTATCCATCATTTATCCTCCTTAGCGTCATACTCATTTTGCGATACATCTATATCTCCAGATATTAGGTCAGGAAGTAAAGCGTCTCGCAATTCCACAAGCAGTCGGTTTTCTTCATTGTTTAATGTCATCACAAATTGCTTCCACATAGAAATAAATAATGCGATCATTTCAGGAACTCTTTCAAAATTTTTCACTTCGAATTTCATTTCTTTATTTCTACTCAAAGAAACTATATCTTCTTTATTTATTTTTAAATCCGGTGAAATTATTTTTAACATTTCGTTCATTTCTGCGTTTGTTTTTTTAGACCGCTTAAAGTCTTTAGCCAAATCATAAACCCCTAAGTCTTTTGCTATTGTCTCATTGACCGTTATTTTTACACCGTTTTTATTTTTTATTACACGATTAAGATCCCGAATAATTTCTTCATACGAACGATGAATTTCTTCTCTATCTTCATTTTCAACGTATCTCCTAGGGCTTAACATGTAATTTTCTTTTTTTACATCCTCAACAGATACGCTCTTTGTAAAACCAACTTCATTTTTTCGATTTTCTATCACTGATAAAACTTCACTGATAGTTTCTTCTGGTAAAACATTCATTTTCTTATGATAAATACGCTGCGTATTTGTCTTTCCATACTGCCCACGTTGTTCTCTAACTTTTTCCACCGCTTTTTCTTTTAGATTTATCATTTGAACCCGATAATGAGTTTTTTCTTTGCTAAAAATTAAAATACACGTAGGAATTCCTGTTGATTCAAACATATTTTCCGGGAGCTCAATTACTGCTTCTAAAATGTTATTGTCAACTAAATTCTTCTTTATTATCGCTTCATTTTTATCTTCTGTTGACAAAACGCTATTAGGTAAAATAAAAACCGCCTTTTCGGTTTTTTCTAACGCAGTTAAAACAAAAGCAAAATTTGCGTTATTTTCCGGTGGTAGTCCTAAATCAAATCTAGCTTGCGATTGAGCAAAAAAGGGGTGGTTCCATTTCATGTTATATGGGGGATTGCTAAATGTGACTGTCATCTTTTACCACCTTTCCAAATTTTTCTTGCGGTTCTATAAAATATAGGTGTATTACATTATTTTCTAATACGTCCATTTGTTTTACTGTTGCTTTAATGTTTCGCAGCGCCAAGTTAAAAAGCAGAATAGGGATTACATTTTCATCAAATTCTAAACACTCAAATTCTAAATCGGGATTCAAATTCCACGCTTGAATAGTTAAAGCTCCGCTTCCTGCGCACATGTCTGTGAATTTGTCGTCTGAGTCTTTCATTGCCAAGCTAACTAATAAAGTTGCTAACGATTTTGGTGTATAGTCTTGTTTCTTATCTTTTCTGTCCGCTAAATAATACTGATAAATCATTTGTATCCAATCCGTGCTTAAGTCGCCAACCATTTTTCCGAATTCTTGATAGATGTTAATATCATTGTCCAAAACACGTTTCATCATTTCGCTACTTAGTTGGTCAACGTTTTTTATTTCAAATAAGTCTAAAGTTTTTTTAACTAATTCACTAAGTTCCACACTCCACACTCCAATCATTAATGGCTTTTCTTACCGTACTCGGACTACAGCTCATGAGGTCTACAATCCGTTTATAGCTGTATCCTTCATCAGCTAGAGATACAATCACTTGATCTCTGTGATATCTTGCCTCTTCGCGCTCTTGTTGCTCTTGGGTTTTAATTTTATCCTTGTCTTTGTGCAGGTCTGGCACCAAAACCTCAGCTAGGTTTTGGACTTCTTCGAGTGTTTCTTTGTTATGGTCCCATCCATCTTCATCTATTAAGCTTAGTATATGCTTCCGTGCATCAATTTGTTCTTGCGTTGCCATTTCATCTTGCCTCCTTACAATAACTTCAAAATGCTTGAACATTGATTCTCGTTTCTTTATCGAGCATGATATCCATTAACACTGCCGGCATTTTAAAACTGTCATCCACGCCTACAATTTTATTTATTGTCGGAAAATCTAAAGTCATACTGGCATTCCTCCTTTGGCAAACTGTAAAAGTAACATCCCTTGGCATTTCCGCGGCTCACTGGCTTATCTTTATCAAGATAAGCGCTCAGTGTACGAAAATTAACCCCTATTTTTTCACGTGCATCCGTTTTGGATT
>JAKDZT010000057.1 GCA_030462125.1 Tetragenococcus sp. | reverse complement strand
TGAAAAAAGAACCGCAACAAGCCAATCGAGCAGGACAAGAAAAACAAAAAAGAAACGCGAACAAACAAGCTAACCGGCAACCAAGTTCTGTGAGCCAACAAAATATGACGAATTCAGAACAACGTAAAAAACAAAAACAAGCGCAGGCTAAGCAGCGTTTGTCAGAAGCTCAAAGTTCTCGAAGTTCGCAGCCTAAGACAGTTAGCCATAGTTCGTTTAGTCGTAGGCAAAAACCAGTAATATCGAATAGTAAAACGAGGGCTAAAAAAACAACGGCAAAAAAACAGTCGAAAAAAGCAACGTCTACTTTTGCCAATAAAGGTTTAGTCAATGCGATGATTTACAAAGAAATATTGGATAAGCCGGTAACTTTAAGAGATGAAACGAAATAACATAAAAAAGAAGTAGTATCATTTGTTGATAGCTTCTTATTACCAAAAGCATTGTGCTATTCTTTTTGATAGCACAATGCTTTTTATGGGATAAGATATAAATATTTATTATAAGTGTATCTTACTTTCGAGATAGAATAAGCGCATAAAAAAGTAAAAACAGTGTGCTAAGCAGAAATTAAGCACATAAGATTGGCAAACTGATGAGGTTAATCGAAGCTAAGCACGTAACAATGACAAAGCTATGAGCTTAATCAGAAAAAAAGAGCAAATAAAGTTAATTTAAAGTGGTCTAAGCTCATAAGAAGACAAAAACAGTGGGCTAAACAGAAAATAAGCCCGTAAGAATGATAAAGTAGTGGGGTTAAGTAAGACTAAGCTCGTTAGATTGACAAAGCTATGAGCTTAATTAAAAAATGAGGCAACAAAACCTCTCCTTAGAATAGGTTAAGTCTATAAGCATCACAAAAGTTAAGATTTTAACTTTTGTGAGTTCATAGTTTTCTTGCTTTAATATGGTTCGTCGGATATTTGCAAAACTTCATCATCTGACGTTTTTGCTTAAATTCAAAAATTTAACTCGTTTAACTTAGTAGAGAAGTTTGCTATAATAAGTAAGAATTCATACGGAAAGAAGGAAATGAATATGTCGCGCATTGATCGTTTGCGAGAAAAAATGAATCAAGAAGAATTAGACGGTTTTTTAATCACTAGTCCTTTTAATTTACGCTATTTTACTAACTTTACGGGTACTACTGGATTAGCTTTAGTAACCAAGGAACAGGCTTTTTTTGTTACGGATTTTCGTTATACGCAACAAGCTGCTAAACAAGCGCAAGGGTATGAAATTGTCAAAAATAGCGGCAACATTTTTGCAGCCGTAGCTGAACTTGTTCAAAAACAAGGCGTCAATACGCTCGCTTTTGAAGAGGACTATATCAGTTTTTCAGAATATCGTTTATTGAAAGAATTAATCACAGAAAGTACATTATTACCGATTTCTGGTCTTTTGGAAGATTTAAGAGAAGTAAAAGATGAAAAAGAAATTGAAAGTATTCAGCAAGCTTGTTATATTGCTGATCAAGGATTTGATCATGTACTGAAAATGATTCAGCCTGGCATGACAGAAATTGAAGTGGCGAATCAATTGGATTTTTATATGCGTTCCCTTGGAGCTAGTGGTGTTTCTTTTGAAACGATTGTAGCATCTGGCAAGCGAGCTGCGATGCCTCATGGGGTGGCCAGTTCAAAAACAATCGAACAAGGGGATATTATCACACTGGATTTCGGTTGCTATTATGAAGGCTATGTCTCAGATATGACACGTACTTTTGCTATTGGAGAACCTGGGGAAAAAATGAAAGAAATTTATCAGATTGTATTGGATGCGCAGTTAAAAGTTATTGAAGCAGCTAAACCTGGGATGAGTGGTATAGAATTAGATGCGATTGCTCGGGATCATATTGCTTCATTTGGTTATGAAGACAGCTTTGGTCATTCAACAGGACATGGTATTGGTTTGGATATCCATGAAGGTCCTAATGTTTCATCGCGCGCAGATAAAAAATTTGTGCCAGGTAATGTGATCACTGATGAACCCGGTATTTATTTGCCAGACGCTGGTGGCGTTCGAATTGAAGATGATCTATTAATTACTTCTGGGGGAAACGAAGTACTGACTCATTCACCTAAGGAATTAATCATCTTATAATTTTTTCAAGTTTTGCTATGTAGGAAGTATTAACATAGCTTAACTACGGATTAAATGATAAACTAAAAGCAGAAAAGCAATCCTAAAATGGAGGAATCTAAATGGCTGATGAAAAAAATTTTGTTTTAGATGCAAATCAGGAACTAGGAGAAATTGTGATTGCTCCTGAGGTGATCGAAGTAATCATCGGAATTGCTGCTTCAAAAGTTGAAGGCGTCTATCGTATGCAAGGCAATTTTGCTAACGGTGTAACGGAGTTATTGGGACGTTCGACTTATGGTAAGGGCGTTTATTTAACAATGGATGAAACAGGAATAAAAGTGGATATTTATATTTATATGAAATATGGTGTTTCTGTTCCTAAAGTAGCAATGGACATGCAAAATCGAGTGAAAGAACAAGTCTTATTCATGACAGATGTTGAACTTGCTGAAGTAAATATCCATGTGGTATCAATGATCCCAGAAAAAACAGAGCAATTAAATTTAGAAGATTTCTTTGAAAATGACGAGGAAGAAAATGAGTAAAGAATTAGCAAGACATGAAATCAGACAAAAAGCAGTACAAGCTTTATTTCCACTGGACGTAAACCAAGATTTAAATAAAAAAGACGCGATCGATGCGGCACTGGAACTAGAACGAGATGAAATGATCGATAAAGAACAAGAACATTTTGTACCTGATTACTTAGACTTTTTAGTCACCGGCGTTTGTGATCATAAAATGGAACTTGATGAGAAAATAAAAAATCATCTACGTAAAGGATGGCGCCTCGAAAGATTAGCTAAGATGGATTTAGTTATTTTACGTATTGGTCTATTTGAAATGTTGTATGTCACAGATGTGCCTAATAAAGTAGCATTAAATGAAGCCGTTGAGTTGGCAAAAACATTTAGTGATGAAGATTCGCGCAAATTTATCAATGGGATTTTATCAACAGTGAATACAGAGATTGAGGCTAGCTTATAAGCTAGCTTCTTTTGTTGAAAAATAGAAGATATGCTAGAATAAAAAATAACATGAGGGAGTGAAAACAGATGGCACAGTTAATTAATGGCAGAGAATTGGCGGATAATATGCAAGAACAAATGCGTGTAGAAGTTGATGATTTAAAAAAACAAAATGTGTTTCCTGGCTTGGTCGTTTTCTTAGTAGGCGATGATCCCGCAAGTAAAACGTATATCAAAAATAAAGAGATCGCAGCGCAAAAAATCGGAATTCAGTCCAAATTGGAAAACTACCCCTCAGATATCAGTGAAGAAGAATTATTAACAGAAATCAAAAAATATAATGATGATCCTAATTATCATGGCATTTTAGTGCAGCTACCATTACCTGAACATATTGATGAAGAAAAAGTATTGCTTACAATTGATTCTAAAAAGGATGTTGATGGCTTCCATCCGATGAATATGGGCAAACTTTTGTTAGGAAAACCAGCAGCACTTCCTTGTACGCCTTATGGGATTATGAAAATGTTTGAAGCCTACGAGATTGATTTAGCAGGAAAAAATGCGATTGTTATAGGGCGTAGTAATATCGTTGGCAAACCCATGGCTCAATTACTTTTAGCTCAAAACGCGACAGTTACAATGGCTCATTCCTATACAAAAAATTTACCAGAGTTAGCCAAACAAGCAGATGTGATTGTATCTGCTGTCGGTAAAGGAAACTTTGTTACCAAAGACTTTGTTAAAGAAGGTGCCGTTGTCATCGATGTAGGAATGAATCGGGATGAAAATGGGAAACGAATCGGTGATGTGGATTTTGCTGAGGTTGAACCACTTGCCAGCTACATTACACCCGTTCCCAAAGGGGTCGGTCCGATGACTATCACTATGCTGATGCAACAAACCATTGAAGCTTGCAAACGTCAGGAGTTAAGTTAGGTAATGGAATATTTAACAGTTAGTGCGCTTACGAAATATTTAAAAAGGAAATTTGATGCGGATCCTTATTTAGAAAAAGTTTTTCTAACAGGTGAAATCTCCAACTTTCGTTTACGCCCCAATCATCAATATTTCAATATAAAAGATGACAAGGCTAAGATTTCAGCAGTAATGTTTAAAAATGCCTTTCGTAAATTAAAATTTCAACCTGAAGAAGGTATGAAAGTGATGGTGGTAGGGCGCATCTCCATTTATGAAACCACAGGGAACTATCAAATTTATATTGATCAAATGCAGCCTGATGGTATTGGCGCTTTATATCAGGCTTATGAGCAGTTGAAAAAAAAGCTGGATGCCGAGGGTTTGTTCAATTTACCTAAAAAGAATTTACCTAAGTTTCCTAGAAGAATTGCTGTTTTGACGAGTCCTAGTGGTGCAGTTATCCGAGATATTATTACAACAACAAAAAGAAGATATCCTATTGCTCAAATTGTTTTATTTCCAACTGTCGTACAAGGAGAAAAGGCTGCTGATGATGTGGTCAAAAATATCCAACGAGTACAGGAAAAAGGCGACTTTGATACGATGATCATTGGTCGTGGCGGGGGCTCGATTGAAGACTTGTGGCCGTTCAATGAAGAGCGGGTTGCTAGAGCTATTGCCTCTTGTGATATACCGATTATCTCTTCTGTCGGACATGAAACGGATACAACTATGGCCGATTTAGTGGCTGATGTTCGCGCCGCAACGCCAACCGCCGCTGCCGAACTAGCTGTGCCCGTATTATCTGAAGAGATTTTACGTATTGAAGAAAAGCAAGCTCGCTTGCAACAAGCTTATATGCGGCAAATTCAACGGAAACAAGAACGTTTCCAACGAGCAAAAAACTCCTATATCTTTCGCCAGCCAGAACGCTTGTATGAAGCCCAATCGATTAAGCTGGATCAGCTTAATCAACGTATGAATCAAACATTGCAGCGTTTGATTTATGAAAAGGAAAAAAATTATACACAAATAGAGCACCGCCTTTATCAGTCAGCGCCTATTGCCAAAGTAAAAGAAACGAAGCAGGAAGTAGAATATTTACAAGAACGACTGAAGAATCAAATCCAGCAAACCCTGAATAAAAAGCAACAATCTTTTGAGCAGACGGTACAAGCTCTAGACTTATTAAGTCCTTTAAAAATTATGGCAAGAGGCTATAGCTACACGACAAAGGAAGAAAAAGTGGTAAAATCTGTTCATGAATTATCAGAAAATGACACATTAAAAGTGCATTATAAAGATGGGCAAGTAGAAACAAAAGTAGTCGAGATTGAGGAGGATGAAGATGGCAGAGGCAACATTTGAAGAATCATTAGAAGAGTTGGAAAAGATTGTGACTCGTTTAGAGCAAGGAGATGTTCCTTTGGAAGAAGCCCTAGATGCTTTCCAAAAAGGAATGGCATTAAGTAAACAATGTAAAGAAACCTTATCTAAAGCAGAAAAAACATTAACAAAAGTGATGACAGAAAACGATGAAGAAGCACCGTTTGAAGAGGAAGAACAATGAGTTCTCTACTAGCATTACAGAAAAACGAACTGCCACAAGTGGAAAGCCAAATCAGAAATTTTATTCATACACACACTGTTAATGAGCAATTAAAAGAGAGTATGTTGTATTCTGTTGACGCTGGAGGTAAACGGCTACGTCCTTTATTAGTCTTAGCTACGGTGAATGCTTTGGGGCAAAAATCCACATCACAAACCTATCAAATTGCAGCAGCATTAGAGATGATTCATACTTATTCGCTTATTCACGATGATCTACCAGCGATGGACAATGACGATTTACGACGTGGTAGGGCGACAAATCATATTATTTTTGGTGATGCTTTGGCTATTTTAGCTGGGGACGCGTTATTGACAGGTGCTTTTGAGTTAATCACAGAAACAGAATTAACAGCCCAGAAGAAAAATCGATTGTTACAATTATTATCACATTCAGCTGGGGCTAACGGTATGGTCGCTGGGCAAGTTTGGGATATCCAAAGTGAACAAGAAGACTTAACTTTTGCTGAATTGGCCAATCTTCATCAAAAAAAGACAGGCGCTTTAATTCGCTTTGCTGTGGTTAGTGGCGGAATTTTAACCGATCAAGAGGAACAGGTTTTAAGCAAACTAGATGATTTTGCAGCTCATTTAGGATTAGCTTTTCAGATCCGTGATGATTTACTTGATGAATTAGCAACGACTGAACAAATGGGGAAAAAAACACAAAAAGACAATGCTGCCGGGAAAAACACGTATCCAACATTATTGGGGATAGAAAAAGCAAAATCGGCGCTTACCACCGAAATAACTCAAGCACGTAAGGTACTTAATGACATATCTTTTACTGCTTTTAAGCCTGTGTTTTTAGAAGAGATTATCAAATTATTTGAATTGTGAGAGGTAAAAATGAAAAAAGAACGTGTGGATATTTTGGCATTTCAGCAAGGACTTTTTGATACCAGGGAACAAGCCAAGAGGGGAATTATGGCTGGAACAGTCTATACACAAAAAAATCAACGTTTGGACAAACCCGGTGAAAAGCTCCCGCAAGATATTGTACTTAAAATCATTGGTGCACAACTACCTTATGTTTCCCGTGGCGGTTTAAAACTAGAAAGAGCTTTAGAAGTATTTGATTTTCAAGTAAAGGGTAAAATTTTACTCGATATTGGTGCATCCACGGGCGGTTTTACCGATTGCGCTTTACAAAATGGCGCAAAATTAAGCTACGCTCTTGATGTAGGTTACAATCAATTGGCTTGGAAAATGAGGCAAGATCCGCGAGTTATAGTTATGGAAAGAACCAATTTTCGCTACTGTAAACCAGCAGATTTTACACAAGGAAGACCCGAGATAGCCACCATCGATGTTTCATTTATTTCTCTGAAAAAAATCTTACCGACATTACATCCGATCCTTACTAGTCAGGGGGATGTTATGGTGTTAATTAAACCTCAATTTGAAGCAGGAAAAAATTCAGTTGGGAAGAAGGGAATTATTCATGATCCTACAGTTCATCAAGAGGTATTAGAAGATATCTTTGATTTTGCTTTACAGGAAAATTATGATTTACAGACGGCTAGCTATTCGCCAGTTACCGGCGGGCAAGGCAATATTGAATTTATTGCTCATTTAAAAAAAGCCGAACAACTGGGTGTTAACCGATCAGATATGAGTGTTGAACAATTAGTTGCCAAAGCACATGAAAATTTAGACAAATAAAGAAAGGAGCGTTCTTTTACGTTTCTTTCTTTTTTTCGTACTATACTTCTGCCTTTTCTTATTGTACAAAGTAAGCTATGATAAATACGGTTTAGTAAAAAAGAGAGCAATATTTTCAGTAAATAAATATTTTTACATGGAGGTTAGTATGAGAAAAGAAGAACGACATCGAATAATTATCCAGTTATTAGAAGAAGAGAATATCCAAAAACAAGAAGAGCTAGTCGCAGCTTTGCAAGCACGAAACATCGCAGTGACTCAAGCCACTGTTTCAAGAGACATTAAAGAATTAAAATTGGTTAAAGTTCCCGCTGCAGGTGGTGGTTATCGCTATAGTATTCCTGTAGAATCAGACGAAGATATGAATGAAAAATTAAATAAATTACTTAAAAACGCTTTTGTATCGCTGGATCAAATGGATAAGTTTGTTGTTTTAAAAACTTTACCCGGCAATGCTTCTGCTATTGCTAATTTGATCGATAAACGCTTTGATGAAGAGCTTTTTGCTATTTTAAATGATGATGATAACATTTTAATGATTGCAAAAACGATTCAAGCAAAAGATCGTTTATTTCAAGAGCTACAAAAGTATGTCCAATAAAGGAGAGCTTCATATGTTATTAGAGTTGTCCATTGAAAATTTTGCGATTATAGAAAGCCTTCACCTAACTTTTCACAAAGGTATGACAGCTTTGACAGGTGAAACAGGTGCTGGTAAATCAATTATTATTGATGCAATGGGACTACTAGCGGGTGGCAGAGGTTCCACAGACTACATCCGCCAAGGAAAACAAAAATGTGTATTAGAAGGTTTATTTGAACTACCGAAATCCTCCTCTTTTACCATTTTGTTAGAGGAATTAGGGATTGATCAACAAGATGAAATGTTAATTATTCAACGAGATATAACAAGTTCTGGGAAAAGTATTTGTCGAGTGAATGGCAGAATGGTTACTTTAGGAAATTTAAAGCGAATCGGTGCCTACTTAGTGGATATTCAAGGTCAAAATGAACACCAAGACCTTTTACAGCCTGAAAAACATTTACAGTTAGTTGATGGGTTCGGCACTTCATCTTTTAAAAAGCAATTAGCCGAGTATAAAGAAAAGTATACTGAATTTCGTGAATTGGAAAGAAAAGTTCGCGCCATTCAAGAAAATGAACAATCTTATATTCAACGTATTGATATGTTAAATTTCCAGAAATCCGAAATTGAAGAAGCCGACTTGCAAATTGGTGAAGAAGAAAAGTTAGTGGAAGAAAGAGACAAGCTAACGAACTTTCAAAAAATTATGGATGCTTTTGCCAAAAGTCACGAAGTTTTAGCCGCTGAAACAGGAAATAGTCTAGACGGAATCGGGGACGCAGCACAAGAGCTACAGGAAGTGGCTCATTTAGATAAAGAATATGAACAAATTAACGAAAGCGTGCAGAATGCTTATTATTTATTACAAGATGCCGCCGGAGAAATTTCCAATCTTCTCGATCAATTGGAACTAGACGAAGGTCGTTTAGAAGAAGTGAATGCGCGTTTAGAAGTGATTCGACAGTTAAAGCGCAAATATGGTGATTCGATTTCTGCCGTTTTAACTTACTATGAAAAAATTTCATCAGAATTAGCCCAAGCAGAGGACACGGGAAACCGTTTAGAAGAACTGCAAGTAAATTTGGATAAGCAGCACGATGAAATTTGGAAAATGGCCGAAAGCTTGCATTCGCAACGGGAAAATATTGCTCGTCAACTAGAAAAAGATATTTTACAAGAATTAGCGGATTTACACCTTGAAAATACCCAGTTTGAAGTACGCTTTGCTAAAGAAAAGAAAGCTTTAAACAGCAGCGGATTTGACCAAGTAGAGTTTTACTTGACAACCAATCCGGGAGAGCCCTTAAAACCATTAGCAAAAGTGGCTTCGGGCGGGGAATTATCACGTATTCTGCTAGCTTTAAAATCAATCTTTTCTAAAGCACAAGAAAAAACAAGTATTGTTTTTGATGAAGTCGATACAGGTGTTAGTGGCCGAGTGGCACAAGCTATTGCGGAAAAAATTAGTGGTATTGGCTATGGTTCACAAGTTCTTTGTATTACTCATCTCCCTCAAGTCGCAGCAGCGGGTGATTATCAGTACTTGATTAGTAAAGAAGTTCAGGACGGTCGAACCAAAACTATTGTTGACGAAATTGATACAGAGGAGCGAATTAAAGAAATTGCACGTATGCTAGCTGGAGCAGAAATTACGGAATTAACGATGGAAAACGCCAAAGAAATGCTGACACAAGCGGGTAAAATGACATAAAAAAGCAGCTTCCCCAAAGAGAAGCTGCTTTGTAAGTTTTAAAGAACTGCCGTAACAGCGCTTAATACGATAGTGCCGATTGTCGCAATTAACATAATCCATATAACTACTTTCGTAATTTTAGAAAAAGTGCTTGTTTGCTTTTTATCTCGCATGTTCATTCATCCTTTTAATGTTTAGTGCCAGTTTACAACCAAAATTATTGGAAGACAAGAAAAGAACTTAGAAAAACTACAAAAGATTCTTTTTCTTTAAGAATTTTATTGTAATCCAACTGATAATAACTGTAAACAGCATAATAATCCAAAAAGCGTAGGGGACGTTGGCTATAGGTAATCTGACATTCATCCCGTAGATTCCACCAATAATTGTAGGAATTGTTAGGACAATGGTAACCGATGTTAGTATCTTCATTACGTTATTCAAATTATTGGAAACCACTGAAGAAAAAGTGTCGTTCATATGGGTAGCAAATTTTAGATGAATATTAGCTGAAGTTAATGCTTGCTGGGTTTCCACTAAAATATCATGCAAATGATTTTTAAACGCATGATTTTGTTGAAATAAATTTGTATTGGTTAGAGCTGTTAAAGTCTTCAGATTAGCGGAAGTTGCTTCATCAAAGAAAACTAAACTTTTTTGTATATCTATGATTTGATATAATTGTTCGTTTTGAGTAGAAACTTTAATCT
>JAKDZT010000299.1 GCA_030462125.1 Tetragenococcus sp. | reverse complement strand
TATTCTTCTATCCCTTTTGAATACTCCTTAGCTAATCCTGAAGGGAAGATGGTCTTTTTTTGTTTTGATTATGAACAATATAATAAAGAAGTTGGTATTGAAGAAGGATTTGAAGATTGGGCACCAGGTCAAATTGTAACAACCCAAGAGGAGTTAATTTCAGCGATTCAATATCCTTTTTCGCAAGATTTTACTTCATTTAATCAGATGTGGAATGAATATACGCAAGGGGACGCGTATAAGCAATTGGTAAGGTGGGTGGAAAAAGCATATGACAACTGAAAAAATCATGGACTTTCCTGTAGATATTATCAATTATGATGATGTAATCGATGACCTAGCCAATTATCTTCAAACTGACAAGAAAATGAGTGCTATTAGTGTGAACCCACAAATTATTATTGAAGGGCAAAATTATCCTGAAATACAAGAATTTGTCAAAGAAAGTACACATCGAATTCCTGATGGTATTGGTATTGTATTAGTCTCAAAGTTAACTGGTGGACAAATCAAAGAACGTGTTGCCGGGATTGAGTTGATGTTTCGGTTTTTAGACTATGCAAATGCTTATAAGAAAAGCATTTTTTTATATGGAGCAAAACCACAAGTTGTTACTGATGCTGCAAAGCAAATAAAAAAAGACTATCCTAATTTAATTTTGAGTGATAAAATCGATGGGTACACAAATTTGTCTGAAGAAGAAGTTGTTGAAAGAATTAACCGAGCTAAACCAGACTTTCTATTCGTTGCTTTAGGTTTTCCTAAGCAGGAGGAATGGTTGGCAAGAAATATTGAACGTTTAGATGTTTCAGTCTTTCAAGATGTTGGTGGAAGTTTTGATGTATTAAGTGGTCATGTTAAACGTGCACCGCAATTTTTTATTGATACTCACTTAGAGTGGTTGTATCGTTCATTAACGGATCGTAAAAGATTCAAGCGGATTTTACAGCTACCAGTGTTTGTCATTAAAAGTTTATGTTGGAAGGTTCGTACAAAAGATGATTAAAAGGATTATTAGCAAAATATATAAAATTATTTTCAATATTACGGCTACTGTTTTTCCTATTCGAAAAAATGTTGTTTTATTTGAATCGTTTAATGGAAAACTTCCTTCAGATAATCCGTATGCGATTTATCAGGAATTAGTTAAACAAACAGATAAGGCAAATTTATATTGGGGAATAAAAAAAGTTCATATAAAGGAAGCAAAGCAGCAATTCCCTGATCTAAATCTTGTCCCTCGTTTTTCAGTTAAGTGGTTGTGGCTTACTACTCGGGCGAACTTTTGGGTATTTAATTCACGTATGCCAAATTGGTTAAAGAAAAATAAGGATACGATCTATATCCAGACTTGGCATGGAACTCCTTTAAAAAAATTAGGCGCTGATATTCAAGATGTAGCGATGCCAGGAACTAGTACTGAGCAGTATAAAAATAACTTTATTTTAGAAGCCAGTCGTTGGGATTATCTTATTGCCCCTAATGAATATTCGGAAAAAATTTTTAAACAAGCTTTTCAATTTCAAAATAATATATTAGAAATTGGTTATCCTCGAAATGACGAGTTAGTGAATAATAAAAATAATCAGAAATTACAGGATGGATTGAAAGAAAAAATCATTGGTAAAAAAAACGGTAGGGTAATTCTTTATGCTCCCACTTGGCGAGATGACTATTTTATTAAAAAAGGAAACTATAAGTTTTATATGCCGTTTAGCTTAGAAAAAATAGTGAACTGCTTAGATCAAGATGACACTTTAATTATCCGTCCGCACTATTTAGTTGGTGATTCAATTGATATTAAAGGTTACGAAGATCGAGTGAAAATATGTATAGATGAAAACATCAATGAGCTTTATCTAATTAGCGACCTATTAATTACAGATTATTCTTCTGTAATGTTTGATTTTGCGATATTGCAACGACCAATGTTATTTTACCCATATGATATGGCGCATTATAAAGAAAAATTGCGTGGGTTTTATTTAGATTATAACGAAGTTCCAGGGCCTATTGCAGAAGATGAAGAAAATTTGTATGAATTTATTCGTAATTTTGTTTCGCAGGGGCAATTTTCAGAATATGACAGTAAAAAAGAACGATTTGAACAGTTATTTTGTAGTTGGGAAAACGGGGGAGCTTCACAACAAGTTACTCAGTTAATGTTGGAACTTAAAAGGTTGTAGAATAAGACTAACAATAGATAATTTAAAAAAAATTGTTACTGAGAGAACAATGTAATAATTAAAATATATTTGAAGGTGACAGAGCTGTGCTAAATAATTTTAAGCGTACTTTAAGAAGAAAATTTAAATTGTATGATCTTAAATC
>JAKDZT010000298.1 GCA_030462125.1 Tetragenococcus sp. | reverse complement strand
ATCCAAATTAACCCAACCAATAATTCCAATAAAATAAGCTTATGTCCTAAAGTAAATGTATGGTCCTCATCGCTGCTATTGGCTAAATTCTCACGGAAATAACCATCCGTTTTATAAGTAACTGAGCGTGTGGGATCTGCCTTAATTTTGCGCGCATAACGCACCGTATAGCCACATGAAAGCAATGTTATCACAATCCACATGACAATCCGAAAGCCGGCTCCTGATAAAGCTGGCAGTCCGGCAATTCCTTGAGCAATCGCAATGCTAAATGGACTCATCCAGGAGGCGGCGTTTCCTATTTCGGCCGCCGCAATGGTGATAGTAACCGCCGTAATCGAATCATAACCTAAGGCAATGGTAAAGGGCACAATGATTATCGCAAAAGCAATGACTTCTTCGGATGCACCAAATGTCGCACCCATAAATGAAAATGCAATAAAAATTAATGGAATCGCTAAATCCTGCATTCCTTTTGCATTACGTAAAAAGGCATAGATGCCAGCATCGATGGCACCAGTTTTCATAATAATACCAAACGCGCCGCCAACCACTAAAAGCATAGCGACAATTCCAATGGCAGAACTAAATCGATCTCCTGTGACCAATCCTTCAAACAAATAATTAAATACACCAAACCCATAGTGGTCTTCTGTCCCCCACACTTGAGCGGTCTTATTTAAATTCTCTGAAGTATCATAAATACTATTGCCATAAAGTTCGTAAAGATTATCTTCAGACAAACCAATATTTGCTAATTGTTCTAAGGAAAGCTTTTGATTTTCATCTAGAACTTGAGTTAAATCATTTTTATCTACCTGCAAGTCGCTCAATGTCTTTTCATCCTGTGAGAGCTCTTCTAACTTTGCATGTAAAACATCCTGTTCTAGTGGATGCATATAGCGAAATGAATCTTGCTGTAAAACTTCCTGAGTTTCAGTACCGCCATCTCCAGTCTCATATTCCACCTCTTCAGTACTGAACTTCCCTGCAGGAACAATAAAGGTCAACAGCCATGCTACAATAACGATGCCAAAAATGATCACGTAAGTATGCGGCATCTGAAATCTTTTTTTCTCTTCTAATTCTACCTCTTCTTGCATAATTATTTACTCCATTCTTTTTTTATCAGTTCCATGATACGTTTCTTAACCCTTTTTTTCAATAATTTTTTGTTTTCCTTTACTAAGACTAACAACTCAGTCTTTTATTATTTTGCATAATTATAACGTCATGGTGGCCATAAAAAAATCCCAAAGATTCGATTAAACCAATCTTTGGGAGAACGTCAACTGTTTTAAAAATGTTTGTATCTTTGTGCCGCATTTTTTTAGAGCAATTTAAGAAAGATAGAGGCAATGATAATCGAAGCCACAGATACTGTAGCAAAGCCTCCTACCAACATCTTAGGCATCATGTGATCTGTTAAATAATCGCGTTGTTGTTTATCGTTTGTCAAATGTTGGATCACTTCTGAAGTTAAGATATAATCCGATGGAAAACCACACAAGGCAGTTAAAGAAGTAGCAAAAGCCATTGCTGTACTCATTTTCATCGACTTGGCTAAAATGGATGAAGCGATAAACATTCCTAATACGCCCAATAGGAGTAAAATTAAAATTTGAATAATAATTCCTTGAAGAATCTGAGGCGTTACGGTATTTAGCTGGGAAAAGATATAAGCCATTAAGCCATACATCAACCAATTAAAGACGTTGGCTTGGTTTAACACATTTTTTTCCAGAAATCCGATTTGATGCCCAACAACGCCCAAAATTAAAGCACAAATACTTGAATCGATCGCTTCATTGGTTAATTGCGATAGTCCCATCGCTAATAATCCAACAAATGCGACTTTAGCTAAAACAAAAGCACTTGTCTTGTATTGACTGGAAACTTTTATAAACTTTTTTGGTTGTTTTGTTTCTTCCTGTGTTTTTTCATTTAACCTATTTTGTGACCTTGGTTGGTATTCTTTTAGCAAACGGGTACCCTCTTTTTTTAGCATAAACGAAACAAGTGGGTAACCAACAAAACTTTGTAAGATATACATCGCCACAGGTAAAGCAAGATACATGGTTAAACCTTCCGCCTTCAACCCTTCTGTCATCAAAGCAGTGGAAACCACACCGCCAATTAAAGGAGGGATTGTCGCCGCAACTGTGGACCAATCATACAAAATTGTCCCGATAATCATGGTTAAGATAGAAGCTCCGAAAGCTCCTGTTAAAGCAACGACAACTGCTTTCCATTGACTAGCCAGTTGTTTTATATCCATCATTGGGTTCTGTTGCAAAGTTCCCCATAACACCTGATTTATTGTAAAATGTAATAAA
>JAKDZT010000297.1 GCA_030462125.1 Tetragenococcus sp. | reverse complement strand
GTGAACGTGGTGCAAGAATAAAAATAAAAAAAGAAGATCGCAAAGTAAACTTGGTTAATGATAAATATAAACGCCTATTTAAATATCGTCCGCTAAAGAAAAAAGAAGCTTTCCGAGGAGAGATAGGAATTCCTCGTGTTTTAAATATGTATGAAAATTATCCATTATGGCATACATTTTTTACTGATTTAGGTTTTAGAGTAAAACTATCTCCTCCTTCCAATAAGGAGTTGTTTGAAAAAGGTATCGAGACAATTCCAAGTGATACGGTTTGTTATCCCGCAAAAATGGCACATGGTCATATTCAAAAATTGATTGATAAAGGAATTCCACGAATTTTTTATCCGGGAGTCATTTTTGAACGAGCGGAAGATCAAAAAGCGGATAATCATTTTAACTGTCCGATTGTTCAGAGTTATCCTGATGTTATCAAAAATAATGTCGATGACATTCGAGCAGGAAAAGTGGTTTACCATCATCCTTATTTAAATTTAGCCAACGAAAGAGCTATGGTTGAAACGTTAACTGCTACATTTCACGATCTGAAGATTCCAAGAGAAGAAATTGCGCAAGCATTGCGACATGGTTATGAAGAATTAGATAATTTCAAGCAAGATCTTCAGCAAAAAGGTGAAGAAACATTGGAAATGTTGATGCGAAAAAATGCGCGTGGGATAGTTTTAGCCGGACGACCTTATCATTTAGATCCGGAAGTTAATCATGGGATTTCAGAGCTGGTTACACAAGAAGGTTTTCATGTGCTGACAGAAGATAGCATTTCCCATTTAAGTGATGTGGGAAATCTTCGAGTGGTTAATCAGTGGGTGTATCACTCACGATTATATGCAGCTGCTCGTTTAGTCGCAAAAACACAAAATTTAGAATTAGTACAATTAAATTCCTTTGGATGTGGATTGGATGCAGTGACCACTGATCAAGTAGAAGAAATTCTAAGACAATATGGAAGAATTCATACCGTATTAAAAATTGACGAAGGATCTAATTTAGGAGCGATCCGAATTCGTTTACGTTCATTAAAAGCTGCTGTTAATGAGCGCGAGAAAAATCATTTTGTGGCAGAAAAAAGATTTGAAGAACCCGAAAAGATTGTTTTTACAAAAGAGATGAAAAAACGTCATACTTTGCTATTACCGATGTTAAGTCCCATTCATCAAGAAGGTTTGGTAGATATCGCGCTGCAGGCTTCTGGTTATCATGTCATTTGTCTGCCAGCACAAGACAGAAAAGCCATTGACGTAGGCTTACAATATGTAAACAACGATGCTTGTTATCCAGCGATTATTTCCATTGGTCAATTGATCGAGGCGTTAAAAAGCGGTAAATATGACTTAAATCATACCAGTGTAATGATGTCACAAACAGGTGGAGGGTGTCGAGCTACAAATTATATTCCGCTTTTAAGAAAAGCTTTAAAAGATGCCGGTTTTTCTTATGTACCTGTTGTTTCTGTTTCCATGGGGAATCAAGGTGTAGAAAGTAATCCTGGTTTTAAATTAAGTTTACCTTTAATGAAACGAGCAGCGGTTGCTTTTATGTATGGTGATTTATTTGAACGGGTGGTTTATCGTACAAGACCTTATGAATTAGAAAAGGGCGCTGTTGATCGTCTGCATCAAACGTGGCTGAAAAAAGTCGAAAAAAATGTAGGAAACGGTTCATTTGCACAGTTCAATCACAATATGAAAGCTATTATTGACGACTTCGACAAGATTCCTATCACAGATGAAATCAAACCAAGAGTAGGGGTTGTGGGTGAAATTTTAGTGAAGTATTCGCAAACAGCAAATAATGATATCGTTCATCTGTTGGAAAAAGAAGGGGCAGAAGCGGTTGTTCCAGATATCGTTGGCTTTATGAACTATTCCTTGTATAATCAAACTTGGAAATACGAAAATTTAGGTGACGCTAAGAAAAGCAAATATCTGGCGGAATTTGCGATCAAAGTCATTGAAAAAATCCAAAAGCCTATGGATAAAGCTTTACGTCGTTCCCATCGTTTTACAGGACTCACACCTATTAAAGAACTTGCTGAAAGTGCCAGCAAAGTTTTATCCATTGGTAACCAAACGGGAGAAGGTTGGTTTTTGACAGGAGAAATGATTGAATTACTAAAAACAGATGTGAACAATATTATCTGTATGCAACCATTTGGCTGTTTACCTAACCATGTGGTCGGTAAAAGTGTTTTTAAAGAGTTGCGTCAGCAATATCCAAAAGCCAATATTACAGCCATCGATTATGATCCAGGCGTTTCAATGGTTAATCAATTAAACCGCATTCGTTTAATGCTGGCTACAGCCAATAAAAATTTAACTTCCAAAGTATCTATTT
>JAKDZT010000296.1 GCA_030462125.1 Tetragenococcus sp. | reverse complement strand
GTGAACGTGGTGCAAGAATAAAAATAAAAAAAGAAGATCGCAAAGTAAACTTGGTCAATGATAAATATAAACGTCTGTTCAAATATCGTCCGCTAAGAAAAAAAGAAGCTTTCCGAGGAGAAATAGGCATTCCTCGTGTTTTGAATATGTATGAAAATTATCCATTATGGCATACATTTTTTACTGATTTGAGGTTTAGAGTAAAACTATCTCCTCCTTCCAATAAAGAGTTGTTTGAAAAAGGGATCGAGACAATTCCAAGTGATACGGTTTGTTATCCCGCAAAAATGGCTCATGGTCATATTCAAAAATTGATCGATAAAGGAATTCCACGAATTTTTTATCCGGGAGTCATTTTTGAACGAGCGGAAGATCAAAAAGCGGATAATCATTTTAACTGTCCGATTGTTCAGAGTTATCCTGATGTTATCAAAAATAATGTCGATGACATTCGAGCAGGAAAAGTGGTTTACCATCATCCTTATTTAAATTTAGCCAACGAAAGAGCTATGGTTGAAACGTTAACTGCTACATTTCACGATCTGAAGATTCCAAGAGAAGAAATTGCGCAAGCATTGCGACATGGTTATGAAGAATTAGATAATTTCAAGCAAGATCTTCAGCAAAAAGGTGAAGAAACATTGGAAATGTTGATGCGAAAAAATGCGCGTGGGATAGTTTTAGCCGGACGACCTTATCATTTAGATCCGGAAGTTAATCATGGGATTTCAGAGCTGGTTACACAAGAAGGTTTTCATGTGCTGACAGAAGATAGCATTTCCCATTTAAGTGATGTGGGAAATCTTCGAGTGGTTAATCAGTGGGTGTATCACTCACGATTATATGCAGCTGCTCGTTTAGTCGCAAAAACACAAAATTTAGAATTAGTACAATTAAATTCCTTTGGATGTGGATTGGATGCAGTGACCACTGATCAAGTAGAAGAAATTCTAAGACAATATGGAAGAATTCATACCGTATTAAAAATTGACGAAGGATCTAATTTAGGAGCGATCCGAATTCGTTTACGTTCATTAAAAGCTGCTGTTAATGAGCGCGAGAAAAATCATTTTGTGGCAGAAAAAAGATTTGAAGAACCCGAAAAGATTGTTTTTACAAAAGAGATGAAAAAACGTCATACTTTGCTTTTACCGATGTTAAGCCCCATTCATCAAGAAGGTTTGGTAGATGTCGCACTGCAGGCTTCTGGTTATAATGTTGTTTGTCTGCCAGCACAAGACAGAAAAGCCATCGATGTAGGATTACAATATGTAAACAATGATGCTTGTTATCCAGCGATTATTTCCATTGGTCAATTGGTTGAGGCGTTAAAAAGCGGTAAATACGATTTAAATAATACTAGTGTAATGATGTCACAAACTGGTGGAGGGTGTCGAGCTACAAATTATATTCCGCTTTTAAGAAAAACCTTAAAAGATGCCGGTTTTTCCTATATACCTGTTGTTTCTGTTTCTATGGGAAATCAAGGTGTGGAAAGTAATCCTGGTTTTAAATTAAGCTTACCTTTAATGAAACGAGCAGCTGTTGCTTTTATGTATGGGGATTTATTTGAACGAGTCGTTTATCGTACAAGACCTTATGAACTAGAAAAGGGTGCTGTTGACCGTCTGCATCAAACTTGGCTGAAAAAAGTCGAAAAAAATGTAGGAAACGGTTCATTTGCACAGTTCAATCACAATATGAAAGCTATTATTGCAGACTTCGATAAGATTCCTATCACAGATGAAATTAAACCAAAGGTAGGTGTTGTGGGTGAAATTTTAGTGAAGTACTCGCAAACGGCTAATAATGATATCGTTCATCTATTGGAAAAAGAAGGGGCAGAAGTGGTTGTTCCAGATATCGTTGGATTTATGAACTATTCCTTATATAATCAAACTTGGAAATATGAAAACTTAGGCGGGGCTAAGAAAAGTAAATATCTGGCGGAATTTGCGATCAAAGTCATTGAAAAAATCCAAAAGCCTATGGATAAAGCCTTACGCCATTCCAATCGTTTTACAGGATTAACGCCTATAGCAGAACTTGCTGAAAGTGCCAGCAAAATTTTATCAATTGGTAATCAAACCGGAGAAGGTTGGTTTTTGACAGGCGAAATGATTGAATTACTAAAAACAGATGTGAACAATATTATCTGTATGCAGCCATTTGGCTGTTTACCTAACCATGTGGTCGGTAAAAGTGTTTTTAAAGAGTTACGTCAGCAATATCCAAAAGCCAATATTACGGCCATCGATTATGATCCAGGCGTTTCAATGGTTAATCAATTAAACCGTATTCGTTTAATGCTGGCTACAGCCAATAAAAATTTAACTTCCAAAGTATCTATTT
>JAKDZT010000056.1 GCA_030462125.1 Tetragenococcus sp. | reverse complement strand
ACATGTAACATATTAACATTTTTTATTACCACATGCAAAACTTTTATTTCTTAAAATTGCCGAGCAAATAACTATCTTTTAACATTCTTTTTTGCTTTTTTATCAGTGAATGAAACATCATGGAAAGTATCAAGAAATTCTTGGTTTGTTTTGGTTTTCTTTAAGAAGTTTATGAATTGCTCGGTGTATTCGAGTGAATCACCTAGCATATTATTACGCAGACGCCATGTTTCTTCTAATTGTTCAGGACTCATCAAGAGTTCTTCTTTACGCGTACTAGAACGTTTTAAATCAATCGCTGGGAAGATGCGTCGTTCAGCTAATTGTCGGGAAAGATGCATTTCCATATTTCCTGTACCTTTAAATTCTTCATAAATGACATCATCCATTCGACTACCGGTATCAACTAAAGCAGTGGCTAAGATTGTCAAGCTGCCGCCTTCTTCAATATTTCGGGCTGCGCCAAAGAATTTTTTAGGTCTGTATAAAGCAGCCGGGTCGATCCCACCACTTAATGTTCGGCCGCTTGGTGGTACCACCAAATTATACGCTCTAGCTAAACGAGTAATACTATCCATTAAGATCACAACATCGCGTTTGTCTTCCACTAAACGCATCGCCCGTTCTAAAACTAATTCAGAAACACGTGTATGATTATTAGGCTGTAAATCAAAGGTGGAATAGACTACTTCGCCATTCACACTACGTTCCAAATCTGTCACTTCTTCAGGTCGTTCATCGATTAAAAGAACAATGAGTTCGACATCTGGATTATTTTCTGTAATCCCATTGGCTACTTCTTTTAAAATACTAGTCTTCCCTGCTTTAGGAGGCGCAACGATTAACCCACGTTGTCCAAATCCAACGGGTGAAAATAAGTCCATAATACGCGTAGAAACCCGTCCGGGTGTAGTTTCTAAAGTAAAAGGACTTTCCGGATAAAGCGCGGTCAGTGCTGGAAAATGAGGACGCTCTTTGGCTTCTTCCGGATTTTTTCCATTCACACTTTCAACATGCATTAACCCATAATAACGTTCTGATTCCTTAGGTGGGCGAGCTTTGCCTGCCACTTTATCGCCATTTCTTAAACTAAAACGACGAATTTGTGAGTTGGAAATATAAATATCTTCAGCACTTGGTCCATAATTAATAGGTCGTAAAAAACCATAACCATCTTGTGAGATAATATCTAAAATTCCTTCCATATAGAAGAAACCTTGTTTTTCAGCTTGAGCGCGGATAACAGCTAAAGATAGTTCTTTTTTGTTCATTTGGCTATAATACGAAATCTTAAAATCTCGTGCGTAACTATAGATTTCTTTTAGCGTCATGTTATCTAATTCCGCCATTGTTAAATAATCGCTCATTTTGTCTCCTCTTCCATTTCTATATCGGCTCCTAAGCTTGTTAGTTTTTCGATGATATGATCATAACCACGCAAGATATATTCGACACCGCCAATTGTAGTCGTTCCTTGTGCCATCAAACCAGCGATAACTAAGCAAGCCCCGGCGCGTAAATCAGAAGCTTCCACTTCTGCACCATGCAGTTGACTAGGGCCGTTTACAATCATCGTATTTCCTTCAATAGAAGCGTTGGCTCCCATACGTACTAATTCCGGAATATGGTTAATTCGTTTTGAATAAATGGTATCGATCACTTCAGAAGTTCCATGGGCTTTTAATAAAAGCGGAGTAAGTGGCTGTTGTAAGTCAGTCGCTAAGCCCGGATAAGGGTAAGTCTTGACAGTCGTAGGTTGTAGGTTTTGTGTTTCTGGCACATAGATTGTATCTTCGGTGATATCTAACTCTACACCAATTTCTTCTAATTTGGAAATATAACTGTCTAAATGTTCATAAATCACATTTTTGATCTTGATCCCTTTGCCACATGCGGCTGCCATTGCTAAGTAAGTCCCGGCTTCGATCCGATCTGGAATAATCGCGTGACGGCAACCATGCAAACTTTCAACGCCTTCGATCCGAATTTCATCCGTTCCAGCGCCGCGGATTTTAGCTCCCATATTATTCAAAAGGGTCGCCACATCAATAATCTCTGGTTCTCTTGCGGCGTTTTCAATAATCGTGCGTCCTTTGGCTTTTACCGCAGCCAACATAATATTAATGGTAGCGCCAATTGAGACCATGTCAAGAAAAATACGATCGCCTTGTAGTCCTTTTTCTGAAGTACGTAAATACATGGCTCCATGTTCATTGGTCACTTGCGCCCCTAGTGTTTCAAAACCTTTAATATGTAAGTTAATGGGACGTGGACCTAAGTCACAACCACCTGGCAGTCCAACAACGGCTTCACCAAACTTGCCTAATAATGCCCCCATAAAATAATAAGAAGCACGTAAACTGTTAATTTTTCCACTTGGCATTGGAACTGAGACGATATGAGTTGGATCGATTTCTAGTTGGTTATTTTCAAAACTGGTTTTAACGCCCATGATTTCGAGGATTTCGATTAAGGAATGCACATCTTTGATATCAGGAACACCTTCTAAAGTAACTGGAGAATCTGCTAATATAGCAGCGGGTATCAATGCAACGGCACTATTTTTAGCTCCGCTAATGGTTACTTCACCTGATAAGGAACGTCCGCCGTGAATCACAATTTTTTTCATTTATTTCACCTATTAATTATTATTTGTTATATCTGCTTTATTTTACCATAATGAAAGGTTGGAAAAAAGGCAAAAAAACTCACGAACCTATCATGAGGTCCGTGAGAATCATCGAAAGGAAGTGTTAAGCTTTATCAGCTGAACCGAACCAATCAATATGGTTTTTCGCTTCTTTAATGATCGCTTCTTTACCAGGTGCTAATAATTTACGAGGGTCAAAACCTTTACCTGCTTGGTCTTTACCTTCTTCAATATATTGGCGAGTTGCTTTAGCAAATGCGATTTGGAATTCAGTATTTACATTTACTTTAGAAATACCCATCGTAATTGCTCTTTCAATTTGGTCTTGTGGGATTCCTGAACCACCGTGTAGTACTAATGGAACATCTTTACCTACAGCATCTGTGATTGCTTGTAAGTGGTCAAAGTCTAAACCTTTCCAATTTTCAGGGTATACACCATGAATGTTACCAATACCACAAGCTAAGAAGTCGATGCCAGTATTTACCATTTGGATACATTCGTCAATATCAGCTAATTCGCCTGTACCAACGATACCATCTTCTTCGCCACCAATTGTTCCTACTTCACATTCAACAGACATGCCTTTTGCATGAGCTCTTTGTACAACATCTTTGGTTTTTGCTAGGTTTTCTTCAAATGGTAGTGAAGAACCGTCGAACATAACGGAGCTGTAACCAGCTTCAATACATTCTAATGCATGTTCATATTCTCCGTGGTCTAAGTGAAGAACAACGGGTACAGTGATATTCATTGATTCGATTAAGTTGTTTACCATATCAACGACTAGTTTATAACCGCCCATATATTTTGCAGCACCCATAGAAGTTTGAATTAACACTGGGGCATTTTTTTCTTGAGCAGATTGAAGAATTGCTTGCGTCCATTCTAAGTTGTTTGTGTTATATGCACCAATCGCATATCCATTTTTACGAGCTGCCTTAAAGATTTCTGTTCCTGATACTAATGGCATAATAGTTTCCTCCTAAATTTTAGTTGAACGTTTTTTATTAAGCCTTGCTTAATCAACATCCTTATTTTAGCAAATTATTCCAATTTTTTCTACTAAATCTTGTGAATTATCTCGATTTTTCAACTTTTTCGCGTTCTAAAGACCATAGTAAGAGAAAATTTTCAGAAAAAATACTAACTTTTTTTGTTTTTACCTATTCAGCAGCTAAAAAATCTCTAAAAGCGCGTTTAGCTTTTCGAGATAGGAGGTTTCTTAGTTTTGTTCTTTTGATTCTAATGAAGCTCCTACAAAAGCTTTAATAAGTCTTTGTGGACGATTGGGACGTGAAATTAGTTCTGGGTGGAATTGACAACCAACAAAGAATTTATTGTCAGAAATTTCTACAATCTCTGCCAAACGATTGTCAGGAGAAACACCAGAAAAAGTCATGCCATTTTCTTTAAAGATATCACGAAATTCATTGTTAAACTCATAACGATGACGATGGCGTTCTTGTACGACTTCTTCTTGGTAAGCTTGCGCTGTTTTCGTTCCTTCTTGAATTTTGCAAGGGTAAAGACCTAAACGCTGAGTACCGCCCATATCTTCTATGCTTTCTTGATCAGCCATTAGGTCAATAACATTATAGGGTGTTTGTGGATCTCTTTCCGTTGTATTGGCATTTTCTAAACCAATCACATTGCGAGCAAATTCAACACAGGCCATTTGCATACCTAAACAGATACCTAAAAATGGAATGTCATTTTCACGGGCGTACCGGATCGTAGCAATTTTTCCTTCAATACCACGATCCCCAAAACCACCAGGAACTAAAATGCCATCTGCTTCTTTTAATTGTCCCGCCACATTTTCTTCGGTAATTTCGGCTGAATTAATTAAATCAATTTGTATTTTAGTATCATGAGCGAAACCGCCATGTTTCAATGACTCAACCACTGAAAGGTAAGCATCTGGCAACTCGACGTATTTGCCGATTAAAGCAATACGCACGGTTTTTTTCAAATTTAAAACGCGATCAATCAGCCCTTGCCATTCGCTCATATCTGCCACTGGTGCATCTAATTTCAAATGATCCAAGACGATTTGATCCATTCCTTGTTTTTGTAAATTCATCGGAATAGAATACAATGTTTCCACATCCAATGATTCAATGACCGCCGCGGGTTCTACGTCACAAAATTGAGCGAGCTTATTTTTAATGCTTTGACTAATAGGCTCTTCTGTTCTTACTACTAGCAAATCAGGTTGAATCCCTAAACCACGCAATTCTTTTACACTATGTTGGGTTGGTTTTGTTTTCATTTCCCCAGCTGCTCTTAAATAAGGAATTAATGTTGTATGAATATAAAGGACATTATCAGAGCCTACTTCCCCTTTCATTTGACGTAGTGCTTCTAAAAAGGGTAAGGATTCGATATCGCCAACTGTACCGCCCACTTCTGTAATAATGACATCGGAATCAGTCATGTTGGCAGCTCGCATGATTTTATCTTTAATTTCATTGGTGATGTGGGGAATCACTTGCACTGTAGCGCCTAAATATTCACCTTTTCTTTCTTTACGAATTACTTCAGAATACACTTTCCCAGTCGTTACATTGGAATATTGGTTCAAATTGATATCGATAAACCGTTCATAATGTCCCAAATCTAGGTCGGTTTCGGCACCATCATCAGTTACAAATACTTCACCATGCTGGTACGGACTCATCGTTCCCGGGTCCACATTAATATAAGGATCAAACTTTTGGATGGTTACTTTTAACCCTCGATTTTTCAATAAACGACCTAAAGAAGCCGCTACAATTCCCTTACCGATAGACGAAACAACGCCGCCCGTTACAAAAATGTATTTGGTCATAACTAAAAACTCCTTATCTTTTTTCAGGTGCTACCTTTAGAAATAAAAGAAAACTCCCTATTCAATTTGAATAGGGAGCATTCATTTTCTAAAACGATCATAGCTCTTATACTATAAGAGCGCCCAAGCAAAATATTACCTCGTTCATTTTAGAAAGTCAATCGTTATCGCCATTTTTATTAATAAAGTTCTAAATATTGTTCTCGTTCCCACTCTGACACTGTTTGTCTGAAGGCTGCCCATTCCATTTGTTTCGCTTCAAGGAAGTTTTCATAAATATGAGAACCTAAGGCGTCAATAATCGTTGGATCATCCTTTAATTCTTTAAGGGCATTATGAAGTGTAGAAGGTAAATCATAGATTTGTGCTTTCTCACGTTCTTCGTCTGTCATCACATAAATATTACGATCTACACTTTCTGGAGGCACCAATTCGTTTTGGATACCATCCAAACCCGCCTCTACTAATGTAGCCAAGGCCAAATAAGGATTCGCTGAAGGGTCTACTGAACGCAATTCTAAACGAGTCGACATACCACGTGAAGAAGGAACACGGATTAGAGGCGAACGGTTATGTCCCGACCAAGCTACGTGCACAGGTGCTTCATATCCTGGAACTAAACGTTTGTAGGAGTTAACCGTTGGATCACAAATCGCTGTAAAAGCACGCGCATGTTTAATTAAACCCGCTAAAAATTGGTAAGCTGTTTTACTTAGTTCCATTTCCCCTTTTTCATCATAAAAGGCGTTCTCATTTCCACTAAATAAAGACATATTACAGTGCATCCCAGAACCGGCAATGCCATCCATTGGTTTAGGCATAAAGGTCGCATGCAGCCCATATTCTCTGGCAATCGTTTTAACCACTAATTTAAAGGTTTGGATATTGTCACACGCATCGATTGCATCAGCGTACTTAAAATCAATCTCATGTTGGCCCGGTGCAGCTTCATGATGAGAAGCCTCTACTTCAAAACCTAGTTTTTCTAATTCTAATACAATATCACGCCGACAATTTTCCCCTAAATCCATAGGAGCAAAATCAAAATAACCACCATGGTCATTCAAATTTTTGGTAATGTTGCCCTCGTCGTCGAGTTGAAATAAGAAAAATTCTGGTTCAGGTCCTAGTTCAAAAGAAGTAAAACCTAACTCTTGCATGTGGCACAAAACACGTTTTAAATTTCCTCGCGGGTCACCCGCAAAAGGTGTACCATCGGAATTATAAATATCACAGATTAAACGGGCAACTTTGCCGTGTTCTGCTTCCCAGGGAAAAATCATCCAAGTCGTTAAATCTGGATAGAGATACATATCGCTTTCTTCGATACGGACAAACCCTTCAATCGAAGAACCGTCAAACATCATCTTATGTTCTAAGACTTTATCTATTTGACTGATAGGCACTTCCACATTTTTTATCATCCCACTAACATCCGTAAACATTAGTCGTAAAAACCGGACGTTCTCCTCATGGGCAATTTCTTTGATCTGTTCTGCAGTATAGTCTACTTTGGGCATAAAATTTTTCCTTCCTTCTCCGCGATTTGTAGTAAAAACATATAAACTATAATTTAGGACCTTTAATACCAGGTGAATTTTTAGGATTTAACCCCCCTTGTGATAAAATCTCGTCATAAAAAATGCGCCTAACATCTTTATCTGTTAGTGGTTTTTTATTTTTGGCCTTCTTCTCTTCTTCTTTTTGCATCCGATAAACACGTTTGATACCAGCCATATTGAGCCCATCAGAAAGATAATCTTTGATTTCAAGCAAGACATCGATATCATTTAAGGAATATAAGCGTCGATTACCTTCACTTCTTTCAGGATAAATCAAACTTTGTTCTTCATAGTAACGAATTTGCCGTGCGCTTAAATCCGTTAACTTTATGACCGTACCAATGGGGAAAACAGACATTGAACGACGTAACTCTTTTTCACTCATACGCTTTCTCCTCTTTCCTTGCGTTGGTCAATCTACTTAGTAACTATACCAATTGGTAAACGTCCTGTCAACTAATTATGTGATAAAACCTCACATCAAAAAAAGTAGAAACAGAAAATGATCTTCTGTTTCTACTTTTTTTGGTTCATACGAGTGATGGCAAAAGACTGTTCTTTCGCGAAACCTTTGACCAAGTACTGTTGCTTTTCTTCTTCAAAATCAGTTGCCACAACCAGCGTATTTTGTTTTAATTTTTCTAAAAATCGACCTTCATCTGGTGA
Organism: Tetragenococcus sp.; assembly: GCA_030462125.1. Taxonomy (GTDB): domain Bacteria; phylum Bacillota; class Bacilli; order Lactobacillales; family Enterococcaceae; genus Tetragenococcus. The sequence goes on along the minus strand of JAKDZT010000056.1, from coordinate 2,633 downwards.
CAAAACCAATGTATACGGCTGTAATTTTTCCATCATAATGGACTTAATTGTCTCCGTCAATTTATCTTTACTGTCAGGATCTTTAGCAGAAAGTAAAACATTCGGAAATAACGTAGGCACAAATTGATTCTCTTTAATTAAATCAGCTTTATTGTAAACAGCTAGCACGGGAATTTGGCGCAATTGCAAATCATCCATCAGCTGCATCACCGTTTGTTCTTGTTGCTGCCGGTTAGTAGCGGAGGCGTCGATAACATGCAATATTAAGTCCATATTTTGTGTTTCTTCTAATGTAGAATGAAAAGCGTCGACTAACTGTGTCGGTAAATCTTGAATAAAACCTACTGTATCCGTTACGGTGACTTCCAAGCCTTCGGGCATTCGCCACTTTTTCGTTAAAGGATCTAAAGTAGCGAATAACTGATCTTTTTCACGTGTATTAGCGCTAGTTAATAAATTTAAGATTGTTGATTTTCCAGCATTAGTGTAACCCACTAGACCAATTTGATACACTTGTTGTTCATCTCGTTGCTGCCGAGTTCGTCTCCTATGATCGGCCACTTCTTTTAACTCTTGTCGAATACTCGTCATTTTTTTTCGAATCAAACGACGATCGGTTTCTAATTTGGTTTCACCAGGTCCTCTGGTACCAATTCCTCCGCCTAAACGGGATAAAGTTTTTCCTTGCCCGATAATGCGGGGAAAGGAATATTCCAATTGAGCAAGTTCAACTTGTAGTTTTCCTTCTTTGGAGCGCGCCCGTTTAGCAAAAATATCTAAAATCAACTGAACCCGATCGATTGTAGGTGTTTCTAAGGTGTCTTCAATGATTTGACCTTGTCGAGGCGTCAGTTCATGATTAAAAATCACTAAATCAACATTTTCTTCATCCGTTAATTGACGTAATTCTTGTAATTTTCCTTTACCAATAATCGTTTGATGATCAAATTGGTCACGGTTTTGTTGGAATGTGGCTATAACTTCGCCATTCGCGGTTTTTGCTAAGTTGGCTAATTCGACCATGGAGTCTGCAAACGTGCGATAATTCTCTGGCGTTTCTACACCAACTAAAACCACTTGTTCTGTTTTTACCATTTCACACCTCCAACCATTGAGCAACTTCATTTTCTATGTCTACTAAAACTTGCGGGTTAGCTAACAAATCAAACCAGCGAAACGACATTCGGTTGTTAAACCAAGTGAGCTGTCTTTTAGCGTAGCGCCTTGAATTCCGTTTAATAAGCGCAGTCGTTTCTGCTAATGTCTGTTCTCCTGCAAAATAAGGAAAAAATTCTTTATAGCCGATACCTTTGGCCGCTTGACTATCAGGATTTTTCCTGAGGAATTCAGCTTCTGCCATTAAACCATTTTGCATCATTTGCTCCACCCGTTGATTGATCCGTTCATATAAAACAGATCGTTCTGTCGTTAGTCCAATCATAAAATTATCGTATAATTTTTCTGGCGTTTTTTGGGGAGCAAGAATGCTCTGACCTGTTGCTTCCATGACTTCCAACGCGCGAATGACCTTACGTTGATTATTGCGATGAATTTTTTCAGCTGCTAAGGGGTCCTTTTTTTGTAACAACTCAAAAAGTGCTTGCGACCCTTCTTTTTGAGCGAAAGCTTCGTACTTTTGTCGAATGGTAGGATCTTGTTGCAAAGCTCCTAACTGATAATCATAAAGGAGGGATTGAATGTACAATCCAGTCCCTCCAACAAGTATTGGCAAATGCCCTCTATGATAAATTTCTTCGATTTTTTGCCGAGCCTGTGTTTGAAAGTCGGCTACCGAATAAGAATCTCCTATTTCACAAATATCAATTAAATGATGGCGTATGCCCTTTTTCTCTTCTGCTGTAACCTTCGCGGTACCAATATCTAACTGGCGATAAATTTGCATCGAATCACCACTGATAATCTCCCCGTCAAAACGTTGAGCTAGTTGAATACTAAGTGCTGTTTTGCCTACAGCCGTTGGTCCTGCAATCACTAACACTTTTTTCATGTTTTTTGTTGGTTCCTTCTCTTAGCTGATAACATTCTTTCCGGATAATCAGTAAAGACACCGGCAACTTGCAAGTCCATCACTTTTATTAACGTTTCTTCATCATTAATTGTCCATGGACGAACGTCAATGGGATAATTAGGTACTTCAGCATCATGGTCTAAAGCCCAAGCAATTTTTGGATGAATTCCTTTGATATATGAACGATCCAGTGCCATTGCAGGTGCTTCTTCAGAATCTCTCATTACCAAATCAATTCGTATTTTTGGTTCAATTTTATGAATTCGCTCCAATGTATCAACATTCAAGCTGCAATACCAATAAGTAAACGGCCATTCTTGACCGGTCATAAGACTTGCTACCTTTTCTTCAATACCAGGGTATTCCTCAACATTGGTCTTAAATTCGATTTCTACAATCCCCCGGTAATTACGCGCAATTAATAAGTCGACAACCTCTTTTAGCGTAGGCACTTTAGTGGATTCATATTTTTCATCAAACCAACTGCCTGCGTTTAACGCTTTAATTTCTGCAAGAGTTTTATCTTTAATAGCTCCTTTGCCGTTAGTGGTACGATTTACTTGTTCATCGTGCATGACAATTATTTCATCATCTTTGGTTAATT
>JAKDZT010000295.1 GCA_030462125.1 Tetragenococcus sp. | reverse complement strand
GCTTGACGCCACATATTAAAGTTTTTGATTAAAATGCCATTTAAACCACTTCCACTATCCAACGCTGTTTTTACTTCGGGTTGAATATTTTTGACAAGCAGCTTTTTAAGCTCTGATATTTCCATTAACGGATTAGATTTTACCCAATTATCAGGATTGTAAATTTCTTCTTCTTTATCTTGTTCTGCACAGAAAATAAAATAATTATCATTCTCTGCGTTCCCGCTTAGTACTTTATCTATATATTGGTATTCTTCATACATTGGACCGTTCATATTCGTGCCTGCAGTAGAAATAATAATAAGACTTGGGTTATGTAGTAAAACTTGCCCACGTCTTAATGTTTCATATATTTTTTTATCTTTAGCTTCATGGTATTCATCAATAATTGCATAGCTGAATTGGTGTCCTTCTAAATTAGACGCTTCATTCGAAACAGCTTTTACTTTACTTCTATCATTTATTTTTTCTATCTCTTTAGCACTAGGTGTAATTTTAGTTATACTTTTAATTTTAGGGGATACTCTTCTGATAGAACTTAACTGAGCGTAGGTCATATCATAAGCAATGCTTGCTTGGTCACGACTATTAGCGCTAAGCCCAACTAATCTTTCGTTTATAGGGTCTTTCCCCATTAGTAACTCATATAATGCAAGTCCACTAACGATAAGAGTCTTGCCATTTTTACGACTCATGCTTATATATGCTTTAGTGAACCGTTTGTTGCCTTCTTTGTTATACCAACCATTTAAGCTACCTACGATAAATTTCTGAAAACCAGCCAACTTCATTATTTTTCCTGTTTTAGGGTCTGGTAACATTTGTAAAAACTTAATAACATGGTTAGCTTTTTCTACATCAAAGTGATAAGGTAAATCAGTATTTTTTAAATCATCTAAATGCCTTTGACAAGCTTTCACGTTTTTTTTACTAGCAAGAATTTTCCCACTGACTACTTTTTTTGCATATTCAGTAACGTAGTCTTTACTCACCGTTCATTAACTCCTCAAATGGATCTGCCTGGTCTTTATCATCTTTTGGTGCTAGTATTTTCAAACGTGCTTCTACTGTCAAACCTAATTTAGGCGCAATAGAATTCATTGTATTTACACTATCTCTTTGAACAGTATAGTAACTAGAAAGCTTAGAACCTCGCTCAGTTTCGATAACCATACCGTTTTTCTCAAGATTTCTTGTAGCGGACAAATAATTACTATATGTTTGGCAATACATAGCTAGCAAGGCCATATCTAAATCCGCCACTGGCAATTCACGAATTAAAGGTAATATCCGTTCCCATTCTTTTGTCGCTTCTTCATTCAACCATTCAGGCGGATTATTTTGAAGAGGAATTAGTTCATCCATAATTTCTTCAGTTGCCTGTTTTTCTTCTTGAACTTCTTTTGTTCTTCTAGATTTTTGTTGAGACAATAATTTTCGCTGTGCCAAATTCCTCACCTCCTGAAAATTCACTAATTGATGATGTGGCTTTTCTAGTATTGCATTCACGACAAGCAACTTTTACATTATCCCACGAATGAGTACCACCTTTAGAAATAGGAATTACATGCTCAATCGTCGGATATTTCGGGTCATTATAATGGTAATAAAAAAGAACCTTATCACCACAAAGGTAACAACGTTCTCCATCTCGTTCTATTAATTTATGAATATCTATGTCAGGATCAAATCGCCCATTTCTTCTAGCTCTTTGATACCTGTTTCTATCTTTTGCTCTCCGACTAAATATAAAAGAATTAGTTTTGCATTTCTTACTACAAAATTTTCCATCGAATTCACACCCTAAAGATCCACAATACCTACATTTTCTTGATTTCCAAGCTATTTTCTTTTCGAATTCTGCTTGTTTTTCTCTGCATTCATCTGAACAATATATCCTTTGAAAGCTTTGTTCAAATTCTTTATCGCAGTATTTACAGTTAACATGTTTTGTTTTCCAGTCTTTTCCTAAAAAAGCTCTTTGTCTACAATTGTCAGAGCAATATTTTTGTATTTGTGAACCGTGCGGTGATGGATAAAAGGAAAAACCGCATAATTTACATGTTTTTTGCGAATATAAATGATATATACCTAATTTCTTTATCCTTTTAGTAATACACGTCCTGCTAACATTGAAATTTTTAGCGATTTCGGTAAATGTCTTACCAGATTGATACTGTTTTATTAATTCTTTAACTTCATTTTCTGATAATTTAGTCACTTATACTTCCACCAACTTTCTAAATTGCAAGCTTTCCCGAAATTTTACCTTTTATTTTCAACTTTTTTTAACAGAGAAGTGCGGCTCGTTATTCTGTTTTCCCAGAAGGATACGCGGCAAAATTAAGCCCCGGCAA
>JAKDZT010000294.1 GCA_030462125.1 Tetragenococcus sp. | reverse complement strand
ATAACTATAGAGCAGCGGCTACACTGGATGATAATAGTGTGATACATGTAAACATCGAAACATATTCGGGGAATAGTGGCAATTTCAATGTTCAGGTACCATATGAAGAAGCTTATTTACTATAGTAGGTTCTAATCAAGTTTCTATTTTAAGTTTTCTAATTGTTACTGGCATAAGACTTTGTGGACAGTCTTTTATTGAGCGATCAAAGTTATTAATGAAGCTTTGGGAGATTAAAGCATTATAATAAGGAATTAAAGCAATGTATTGTACAAATTGTGGAAATAAACTCGAAGACGAGGATAAATTTTGTCCTAATTGTGGAACGCCTAAGTCAGAAAATGTTAATAAGGAAGAAGAAACTCATAGGACACATAAAAGAAGTTTCTTTAATATCTGGGCAGCTATTTTTGGACCATTTTATTATATTTACAAAGGGTTATGGAAAAAAGGGTTATTACTTAATAGTCTGCTAGTTATAATAATAAGTGTCGCTAGATTTTTTATAATGGTTGAAATAATGAATATATTAGGTTTAGTTTTACAACTTGTAGTATTTGGATTATTGGGTAGTATAGATGTTCGACGCAAAGAGCAAAACAATGCGACGATGTGGGAAGAATTGCCTATTGTTTTTAATAAAGGTGTACTTGTTGTTGTTATCACTGGAATTTCCTTTATTTTTTCTTTTGCTGGTCTTGGCTATTCTTATCTTCAATCTAATATTTCTGGTAGCGCTTCGATTCCACCTGATGAAAATAATGAGATGGCTAATAGTCAACAAAACTCTATTAGTGATTCATACTACACAGAGGAGATAACTAGCAATGAAACATCAGAAACGGATACTATGGAGACTACAGAAACCATAGAAGAAGGTATTTGGGATGATGATCAAAATGGAAGTAACACTTACCCATCACAAGAAGAATTAAGGGATTTTGTTGCTGACTATACTGAGTCTTTAGACTATTCGCTTGATGTGGAAGATGGAGCTATAGTTATTTTTCCTTCAGATAGAGATGTCCCTAGTGATGAAGCGGATAAAATTAAAAACAATATTGAGTTTACGAAAAATGTAAGTGATGATGTAGGTGAGGAGCTAGGAAAAGATGTTCCAGTCAGCCTAGAAGAACCATTTCGATATGAATATTCAGTCACTTTTATCGATGGGCAGCCAAGAAATGCAAGTGCGGATTATGGTGAAGTACTGACTGAACTAGGTTTTGAGTGGTATTAAAGTACTGTTTCTATGTTGTTTAAAAGGAGTCTAGAATGTTGCAGGCATTACAAAGTGGATAATCTCATTTACGCTTCTTCTAGTTCGGTTTATGGAGCGAATACAAGTAAACCATTTAGAACTTCAGATAATATTGACCATCCACTTAGCCTATATGCTGCTACTAAGAAATCAAATGAGCTAATGGCACATACTTATAGTCATTTATACAATTTACCAACGACAGGGTTACGCTTCTTTACAGTATACGGACCATGGGGTAGACCGGATATGGCATTATTTAAATTTACTAAAGCGATTATTAATGACGAAGCGATTGATGTATACAATCACGGGAAAATGTTGCGTGATTTTACTTATGTTGATGACATTGTAGAAGCCGTTAGTCGCTTAGTAAATAAACCTGCTACTTCTAATCCAGAGTGGAACGGTGCTGATCCAGATCCAAGTTCATCTAGTGCACCTTATAAAATTTATAACATTGGCAATAACAGTCCAGTACGCTTAATGGAGTTTGTTGAAGCAATTGAAAATAAATTAGGAAAAGTTGCTAAAAAGAATTATATGGACTTGCAACCTGGAGATGTTCCAGAAACTTATGCAAATGTTGACGATTTATATCGTGATATTGACTTTAAACCACAAACAACTATTCAAGATGGGGTGAATAAGTTTATTGACTGGTATTTGGAGTATTATGGATAAAAAGTGATTTGTTTATAGTTATAGGGCTTTAATTATATTATATGAGGAGAAATCTATGATAATGTTAATTTCTTGGTTTTGGGAATTACTCAATACACCGATAATTACTGAAATTGTTGGAGGAGCAATTTTATTTTGTATTAGCGCGCGATATGCTAAAGCACAAGCAAAAAAAGAAAGCATAAAAGCAAGAGAAGAAATGAACAGAAGGATTAATAAAGAAGCTAAAAAGAATTTAGAAATTAGAGAAAAATTCTATGCGGAGAGTTACGAAATAGAATTACTAGGTCAGATTGAAATAGCAGTGGAAGAACTGGTTAGCCTAATTACAGAGATTCGCTTTGAATATAAGAAAAACGAGTCAAATGAGCAGGATGTACAGAGAAAAATAGATGAATTTTCTAAAACTATTGCTACACC
>JAKDZT010000293.1 GCA_030462125.1 Tetragenococcus sp. | reverse complement strand
TTTCGATTTAAGTCTCGTTGGATTTTTAGAATGTCTTTTGGCGAGTTGCTAAAATCAACTTCAACTGGTTCGTGTAACAACGGATGGCTTTTAGTGATTTTGACGACTTTTAAATTCAGATTATAGTTCAGTGGTTTATGGATAAAACGGATCATGTGGTTTTCTTTGATATCATCGTTTTGCATATACCTCTTATTTTCGGGTTCTCCTAAGTGGTTCGTAGATACTTCCACAGTCGGTTCATCATTAAGCTCTTCTTTCATTTTTTCTAGCAACTCGTTTTTATTTGCTGCATCATCTTCATAGACGGTAGAAGCTTCTAAATGACCGTAGATATCATAATTAGGTGATTTATAGGTTTCGTGAAGATCATACTCATCTTTATCTGTATCTTCTTTTTTCTTCCCATAGCCTTCAATATATGTTCTTAAATCTGTGGTAGTTGTTGTGGCTTCGACTTCACTGGAATTATATTTATAAATCAGGGGTAAATCAGACATTTCATAAAACGAGTCTTCATCATAGATCGTAATTTTTTTGTTGTCCGCGAAATAAATATAGCCGAACAAGTCAGCACCCTCTGTTAAAAATTCCATCCCATTTTTCCCGCCTAATTCATCAATGGCAGCAGCTTTATCAAATTTTCCTTTGATCGTGTAGCTGAAGCCTAACTTGTTTCCTTTAAACCCATAGTCCAAGTATTCTTTTAATTTCATCGTGCGTTTTTCATCGTCATCATCATTGCTTTTTTCTTCTTTCTCAATGTTATGTCCTTGAAATTCCATAAAGATATGCTTGGCTTCTACATCATTAGACACCATAACGCCGTCGTATTTAATGGAGGTAGACTTAATAACGTAGTCTTGTCCTTGCCACTGTAGGAGCATTTCATTCAACAGATTTTCAAAAATATCTGTATTCTGTGTGGTTTTAAATATGGTAAAAGAAATAGACCGTTCGTTATTCTTTTCATACTCGTATTTAAACGAGCCAAAATCAAAGTCGGTGAGTATTTCGCCGAATGTGCCTTTTCTGTTTTTTAAAACTAATGCATCCATGCTCTCACCTACCTATAAATAAACGGGAAAATCCACTGTGTTGTAACGTTTTTGATATCCTTGCCCGTAACCTCGATATTGTTAAAACCTTTGCTTAAGGTGATCCATTGCCAGTTGGTATTAATGCCTACACGTTTGCTTCCGAGAAACGGATGCACACCGTTGAGGACTAGCTGTTGGTTGTTTTTAATTGATTCTTTATATTCGAAAACATCACCTGTGGTTTTATTTGTTAATTCAAAACCATTGGGTGCGTCCATGTTGATTTTGATTTGTAGCTGATGCCGCAACAAAGGATCGATGGCGTCTGTAGACCCATTAAAGATTTTGAAGTTCGTTGCATGGTGGGTGTACTCGATGCTGTCATCAATTTCTAACCCTTGTTCAAACTGCCACTCTTCGCTTAATAAATTAAATTCGTCGGTCATTTTCAGCGACTCCGAGTAGCCTTTATAAACAACAAAAGTAACGGCAAACGTAGCAAATGAATTAGTTAAATCTTCGTTTTCGTTTGAGTCACAATACACTGCATATTTCTTTCCTGGGGCGTCTGAATGCCAAACAAAAAAAGGCTCCCGTCGAAAAAGTAAGCCTCGCAACTTTTGTTTGATCAAATGTAAGTCTTTGGTATCGATACCTTTAAAAGAAAAGTTTAGCACCAAATTAAAAGGACCGAATGTTGCCGGTCCTAATAATACGCCATCTGTGCCATTAATTTCTGTTGTATTTTCGTTGACTTCCACGCCTTCTTCTTCAAAATCTAAGAATCTTAAATTCGGAATATCGGTCAGCGTATAGTTAAAATCATCGTTAAATATCCTTGCTTCCTTTTTTAGAATCAGAAAGCACCTCCTACATTATAAGCTTCCATTTCCCAACGTTTTCCTTGGGCTTTGCTTACATCACGTTCACTGAAGCCTTTCGGTTGTTTTTCGATCCGTTGGTTGCTAGCTACGAGTTGTGTAAGCAATTCAACCTGTCTTTGTGTAGCTTCGAGCTGTTGTGCCATCATACTTATAACACCATCATTGTTGTTACTTCCTGAATTCATCGGCGTGCGCATTTGATTCGGTCGTTTATTTCTCTTGCCTATATCATTGGCTGCAATGGACAATAATTTCATTGCGTCGGATTGCCGGCTTGGGTCGCGTGGAATCACGTACTCGCCGTGTCCTTCTTCCGCTAGATTGTACCAGCCAGGAGAGTTTAATAAGCCACCAGTTGCATAGCCGTGGCCCTTTCCGATAACGGAAAGCATTCCACCTTTGCCGTGGCGTTTTTTAGCATATCGCATACCAGCAATTAAA
>JAKDZT010000292.1 GCA_030462125.1 Tetragenococcus sp. | reverse complement strand
TTTCTATTGGATAAACTGTTTTTCCGACAAAATGAAAGACTATGATTCGTAAAGTAATTACTCCCGAATAAAATATAACTTTAAACAATGCGCTTCTTAGTTGTTAGAAAAGAAATAATTATAATGTTATGATTTAAAGAAGAATAAAGTTAGTCATAACTGTGGGAGGTATAATGAATGAAAATTGTAGTTTTAGACGGATACGCTTTAAACCCTGGAGACATTGATTGGAAACCATTAAAAGAGATTGGCGAATGCGAGATATACGATAGAACGTCATTTACTGATAAAAAAGAAATCTTGGAACGAATCGGTGATGCGCGAATCGTTTTGACTAATAAGACTCCTTTGGATGAAAAAGTGCTTAACACTGCACCTAATTTACAATATATAGGTATCTTAGCGACTGGTTATAATATAATCGATATTGATGCAGCAGCTAAAGCTGGAATTACAGTAACTAACGTTCCGGCATACGGAACAGAAGCTGTAGCTCAGTTCACGTTTGCTTTGTTGTTGGAAATTACAAGTCAAGTCGGCTTACACAACCGTCTAGTACATGAAGGAAAATGGTCGAGCAATCCTGATTTTAGTTTCTTTGCCACACCACTGACAGAGTTACAAGGAAAAACGTTAGGGCTTGTTGGGTTTGGACGAATTGCACAAAAAGTTGCTGAAATTGGTCATGCATTTGGAATGAAAGTCATCTTTTATAACCACCGTCCTAGAAATAGTAAAGCTGAATGGATACAACAAGTTAACCTAAATGAACTATTAAGCCAGTCTGATGTCGTTAGCTTACATGTACCACAAACTCCTGATACAAAAGAGTTGATCAATAGCTCTTCACTACAAAAAATGAAAAATACTGCTATTTTGATTAATACTGCACGGGGTGGTTTGATCAATGAACAAGACGTTGCCGAGGCGTTGAATAACGAACAGCTTGCTGCTGCAGCAATGGACGTAGCACAACATGAGCCAATCAATGAAGATAGTCCTTTACTAGCAGCTAAAAATTGCTACATTACGCCACACATAGCTTGGGCACCACAGGAAACAAGAAAACGATTATTAGATATTGTGGTTGATAATTTAACAGAATTTCTAGCTGGTCGAAAGCAAAATACAGTAATATAGCTAGAAAGTGGCTTTAATAACTATGCTTTTCAACATTATCAGCGTTTGATATAAAATGAAACTTCATTCAACTCAGAAACGAAAAGTTCCTACTGAATGAAGTTTTATTTTATCTTATTTTGAGCAAAAGTAAAATTTTTGCAAAAAAGAAAATAATTTGAAATTGAATTGCAGACATTCTTATTGTAAAGTATTCATTAAGTTAAATTTTGATGATTAGAAGTAAAGGTAGGAATGTTTTATGTCTTTAGAGCGTGTAAAACAGTATTTTTCCACGCTAGGATTGGAAAATCGGGTGAAGATTTTAACTGGTTCTAGTGCTACTGTGGAACAAGCGGCCCAAACATTAGGCTGCTTACCTGAAAAAATCGCCAAAACAATGTCATTTACATTGAATGAAAGTCAAAACATTCTTATTGTGATGGCAGGAGATGCTAGAGTTGATAATAAAAAGTATAAGTCCTTTTTTGGAAAAAGAGCAAAAATGATTCCTAAAGACTCTGTTGAACAAGCCATTGGACATTCACCTGGTGGCGTATGTCCTTTTGCAATAAAGCCCAATGTAGATGTCTATTTAGATGAATCACTGAGAAATTTTGACTGGATCTATCCTGCAGCAGGAGATAGTCAAAGTGCAGTGGAATTAACACCTGATGAGTTAGAAAAATATTCTTCTGCTAAAAATTGGATTGATGTGGCAAAGGGTTGAGAATGACTTGCCATTTCGATTGCAATAGCATTGCATTTCTATTAAAGAAACAAAAACTAAGTAGACAATGAACCTTACTTCATTATCTACTTAGTTATAATAATTCGTCATGTTTGTCGGTGCGAGTGAGAGTAAGGATAAGCTTATTATTGTCAATCTTATAAATAAGTAGCCAATCTTTTTCAATATGCAATTCACGGAAACCTTGCCAATTTCCTGTCAACGAGTGATCTTTGTAAATTCTGATTAGTTCACTTTGGTGTCTGTGAACTAGCAGTTCTAGAACCTGCTCAAATTTTTCTGGATTATAATGTTTTTTCATTAATCTTTTATAATCTCTTTTAAAAAGGTGGCGTGTATCTAGTCTTCAGCATTTAAACTCTCCATAAGTTCTTTTACTGTATCGAAAGTTTCAAGATTATCTGAATTTGCTTCCTGCCTCGCTTGAATATTATCTGGATTTTTTAAATGAGGTTGGAAAGGTATACTACTTTCTCTTACAGATTGTTTAAGAAAAATG
>JAKDZT010000291.1 GCA_030462125.1 Tetragenococcus sp. | reverse complement strand
AATGTTAAAACAATACTAAACCCAGCACCTGGAGAAAGTAACCTTCCAGAAAAATTGCTGAAAGTAACCGATATTGTCGTCCCTAATGAAACAGAAGCAGAAACAATTACTGGGATTCATGTAAAAGACGAAGCTTCAGCTAAAGAAGCTGCAGAAAAATTCCATGGGTTAGGTATTGAAGCCGTAATTATTACTTTCGGTGCAAAAGGCGCTTTTTATGACTATAATGGTCATAGCGAATTAGTCCCAGCTTTTAAAGAAAAAGCTATCGATACAACTGCAGCTGGAGATACCTTTATAGGCTCCATGAGCAGTATATTGAAGAAAGATTTCTCAAATTTAAAAGATGCTATCTTATATAGTAACAAAGCATCTTCGTTGACGATTCAACGGTTTGGGGCACAACCGTCGATCCCCTTTAAAAACGAAATAAAATAACATCGAAAGGAATGTTCAAAAATATGAAAAAGACAAAAGTCATTAATTCAAATTTATCACGAGTAATTGCTCAAATGGGCCACTTTGATAAACTAGCCATTGGCGATGCTGGCACCCCTGTACCAGAAGAAACTGAAAAAATTGATTTAGCTGTTACATGTGATATTCCTAGATTTATAGATGTTTTAGACAATGTATTAGAAGAACTAGAAGTTCAAAAAATTTATTTAGCAGAAGAAATTAAGACAGAAAATCCAGAGATGCTAAAGCAAATACAAAACCGTTTACCTAATACAACGATAAAATACATTGCACATGAAGAATTAAAAAAAGATCTCAAAGATTGCAAAGCGTTTGTTCGAACAGGAGAAATGACTCCTTTTGCTAATATCATGTTAGAAAGTAATGTCGTATTCTAAAAAGAAATTGTAAGTAGAAAAGAGGACAAAAAATGGATATTGTAGCACTTCTAGTTGGTTTAGGACCTTTAATAGGTTGGGGGTTATTCCCAACAATCGCATCAAAGTTCGGCGGACGGCCGTCCAACCAAATATTAGGAACAACGATTGGGACCTTTATTTTAGCACTAATTTTTATGTGGGTTAGAGACCTTCCATTTCCTGGCGGCTCCGATCTATTACTATCGGTAATATCGGGTATTGGTTGGGCTTGCGCGCAAATTATTACTTTCTTATCATTTGGCCTAGTTGGTTCATCCAGAGCAATGCCAGTAACAACAGCTTTTCAATTACTTGGTGCATCTTTGTGGGGCGTTTTTTATCTAGGCGATTGGCCAGGTGTTACGGCTAAAATTTTTGGTGGTTTGGCTTTGATCGCAATCATCATCGGTGCATACTTGACTGTCTGGTCAGAAAATAAGACCAAAGAAAAATCTAGTTTACTAAAAAAAGCTGTCATTTGGTTACTCTTTGGTGAAATTGGCTATTGGGTATATTCAGCAGCACCGCAAGCGACTCCAATTAGTGGTATGGAAGCCTTTTTGCCACAAGCAATTGGTATGTTGATCGTCGGAATTATCTATGCTGTAGTAGAAACAATGAGAAGTAGTAACGAGGCTTCTCCATTTAAAGAAACTGTTTCTTATAAACAAATTTGGGCTGGTTTCTTCTTTGCTTTCGGTGCATTGACCTACTTGATCTCAGCACAACCCGATATGAACGGCCTAGCCACGGGTTTTGTTTTGTCACAAACATCTGTTGCTTTAGCCACTCTAACAGGTATTTGGTTCTTAGGACAAAAAAAGACGAAAAAAGAAATGGCTGTTACAGTCGTTGGTCTGATTTTAATTATTGCTGGCGCAGCAGTAACGCAATTTATTTAATGAAATAGGATAATTTTCAAACAAAAAAACGCTCTTTTTGGCATTTAGTAGAACTAATACCAAAAAGAACGTTTTTTAAGTGCACTCTTATCTATTTTCTAGATAGGAAACATAAGAATATATTCGTTTAGACACTCACTTCCAAAAATGTTATTTTACTTAATTAAGAGAAAGCTACTTTTTGTTGAATACTTTTAAAGTCAAAAATTTCTTGCATAAATTATCTGTTATAATAGTAAATGAAAAATTATTTAGGAGGCTTCCTAATGGATTCAGTCTATCGTCAAATACAAAAAAATTATGATGAACTATCAAGTACTGAACAAATTGTTATCGATTACATATTGAACCAAACGAATATCAAAGATCTGAAAATGAAGTTCATACAAAATGATTTACACGTCTCTGCTCCAACAATCGTACGGGCTATAAAGAAACTATCTTACCCTTCATTTACTGAATTTAAATATGCAATCGCAAATACGCAACATACTACCAATCAAATCGATTCAGAAGAAAGTTACGATACCATGATCGAAACATTTTCTTCCGATTTTTCCAAAACGATTCATATGATGGAAGAAGAAAAAC
>JAKDZT010000290.1 GCA_030462125.1 Tetragenococcus sp. | reverse complement strand
GGTAACGGCAACTCTAATTTTTCAGATAGGTTTATCAACATATCTTTTGTCATACGGTCTAAATTATACTTAGGACTAAAATCCCATTCTTCTTCTGCAGCAGAACAATCTAAGCTATCTGGCCAAGAATCAGCGATTTTTTGTCGAGCTGGATCAACGTTATAATCCATTTTAAATTCAGGAATGTATTTTTTAATTGAATCTGCAATTTCTTCAGGATCAAAACTCATAGCAGTAATATTGAATGCATTATGATGCTTTAATTTTGGTAAATCTACTTCCATTAATTTAATAATTGCTTCAATAGCATCAGGCATGTACATCATATCCATATGTGTTCCTTTATCTATAAATGAAGAATATTTTTTGTTCTTAAGAGCTTCATAATAAATTTCTACTGCATAGTCTGTTGTTCCGCCACCAGGCAATGTTTTGTAAGAAATAAGTCCTGGAAAACGTACACCACGAGCATCTACACCAAATTTTTCGAAGTAATAATCACATAATAGTTCACCAGCTACTTTTGTTACTCCATACATTGTTGTAGGTCTTTGTAAGGTATCTTGAGGAGTGTTTTTAGCAGGGGTACCAGGACCAAATGAGCCAATAGAACTTGGAGTAAAGAATTTAAGATTTAATTCACGAGCAACTTCAAGTGCGTTAACTAGTCCGCCCATATTTAAGTCCCATGCTAATTTTGGTTTCTGTTCTGCTACGGCAGAAAGAAGTGCAGCTAGATGGATCAATGTATCTACTTCATACTTTTTCGCAAGTTCCAGCATAGCTTTGTGATCCGTAACATCAAGCAATTCAAAGGGACCGCTTTCAATTACTTCATTACCCTCTACTCGACGGATATCCGTTGCAATTACATTATTAGTACCATAAATTTCGCGAAGACGCATTGTTAATTCAGACCCAATTTGACCTAAACAACCTGTGATAAGTATTTTTTTCATTAGTATTATTCCTCCATATTATCTTATTTGAATTATTAATGTTATGAGAACAACCTTGTCGTCCTCATAACATCTCTTACTTGAATAATAATGTGAACATCAATTTTCTATGTCTAATTAAATAATTTCTAGCTCTTTACCTACTTTTTCATACACTACAAGTACTTCATCAAGCATCTCTTTAGTATGAGCAGCGGTCGGCATGTTTCTTACTCGACCCGTTCCTTTAGGTACCGTTGGAAATGTAATAGATTTAGCATAAACTCCTTCTTCCATTAAACGTTTAGAAAATTGCTGTGCTAGCTTTTCTTCTCCTAGAATACATGGAGTAATAGGTGTTTCTGAGTGTCCGATATTAAAACCTAATTGTTTTAGACCTTCTTTTAGATAATCTCCATTTTCCCAAAGTTTATCAACATTTTCAGTAGAATTAGTCATTATATCTAGAGCTTCTATACAAGCTGCAGAAGCACCAGGTGTTAATGATGTTGAAAATAAGAATGGGCGTGCACGAACTTTTAACCAATCGATTAGTTGTTGTGTTCCTGCAACATAACCACCTACAACACCAATCGCTTTTGAAAGAGTTCCCATTTGGAAATCAATTTTATCAGATAGACCAAAATGATGTACAGTTCCTGCTCCTTCACCCATTACACCAGATCCGTGTGCATCGTCAACGTAAGTTATTAAACCAAACTCTTCTGCTATTTCAACAATTTCAGGAAGGTTTGCTACATCTCCATCCATTGAGAATACACCATCTGTAATATACATAATTTTTTCATAAAGGCCACTTTCAGTAGCTTCTTTTGCGACTCTTCTTAAATCATCCATATCTTGATGTTTTGCGCGAAGAACCTTAGCACCAGATAAACGACAGCCGTCAATAATTGACGCATGATTTAATTCATCAGAAATGATAGCATCTTTTTTTGTCATAACAGCTGATATAGCACCCATATTACAATTAAAACCAGATTGGAAAGCGATAGCAGCTTCTGTATGTTTAAATTCTGCAATTCTTTTTTCTAGCTGATCATGAATGGTCATTGTTCCATTTATTGTACGAACAGCTCCTGCTCCAACTCCGTAAAGTTCAGTAGCTTCATTTGCTTTTTCTTTTAGTCTTGGATCATTTGAAAATCCCAAATAGTTATTTGATGACAAATTAATTAACATTTTTCCATCTATCTTCACTTTTGGACCATTAGGTCCATCTATAGTATTAATAACATTATATAATCCTTTTTCTTTTAATTCTGCTAATTGAGGTGTTAAAAAATCTTTTAAAATTTGATTTGTCATTCTAGTTCCTCCTTATATTTCAACCTTATAATTATTACACATACAGCAAAAAATTATACACTTGAAAGAAATAACTTTATACATATCACCCTATCTTTATTATTTA
>JAKDZT010000055.1 GCA_030462125.1 Tetragenococcus sp. | reverse complement strand
GTGCTAACTCACAATTTCAATATTATCATTTTTCTCTGATATTGCAAGTAGTTAACCTAAATTTTTTTATAAAAGTCAAAAAAAGTCAGAGGCTTTTATCGCTTTGATAGACTGCTAAGCAGCATCAATTGTCATTTCCTGTCTATTTTTGTATAATTAATAGATCATTAAAAAAATCATAGAAAAGGAAGTTTCTATTGTCTATCAAAAAATATAGTTTGTTAACAATTCTCATTTACATTATTGCTTTTTTTGCACCTATTTTTGCACCAACAAGTCAAGCAAGTACAAATACAACCACCGTTACCTATCTTTTAGGTGCTATGTTTATGATCTTTTTCTATTTTAGTCAAACCAAGCGATTAACTTTTGAAAAGAAAAATGCCGCCTTTCTTTCTCCATTATTTTGGGGGATTGCTGGCATCTTTTTAGCTATTTTTTTGCAAACAGTTATCATGCAGATCGAGCAATTTTTTGGTATCCCAATTGAATCGCAAAATACTGAAAGCATTATTCATTTGGTTTTACAACAACCTTTATTCGCCCTAGCTGCAATGGTGGGCGGTCCTATTATGGAAGAATTTGTCTTTCGCCGAGCTTTAATTGGTTTCTTTGACTCCTTCTCTTTTACCTGGATTGGCATCATTGTCAGTTCCCTTATATTTGCTGTCATCCACCAAGATGGCCACCTGCTTTTATATTTTTCTCTCGGTTTTTTCTTTAGTTTGCTTTATAAAAAAACGGGAAAAATTTGGACCTCTATGATTAGCCACGTCGGGATGAATAGCTTAGTCGTGATTGTCAACTTAATTGTCGCTACAGGAAATTAAAAACCACCCGAATAAAAATTTCGGGTGGTTTTCTTCATCTTATAGAGCAAACAAACTCGTTGCTTGTTCTGGATCTGTATCACAAATTTGAAATTGTTCTCCTACGCCAAAGTCATGTTCTTTTAAAGTATTTTCCATCGTTAAATGGGCTAACTCTTTTAAGTTATTTTCTTTACTTAAATGACCTAGATAAATACGTTTGGTTTGATCGGTCAAAATATCCATCATCGCAAGTGCCCCATCTTCGTTGGATAAATGACCGCGATCACCTAGAATGCGTTGTTTTAAACTCCACGGGTATCTACCTGAACGTAGCATTGCCAGATCGTGGTTGTTTTCCATTAGATAAGCATCAGCGCCTCGTATAACGCCTCGCAGATGATCCCCACAATAGCCAGTATCGGTCAATATGACAAATGACTTCCCATCTTTATGAAAGCGGTAGAATTGAGGAGCTGCAGCATCATGAGAAACGCCAAAACTTTCGATATCCATATCCCCAAACGTTAAAACTTTTCCCATTTCAAATGTATGTTTATGATCTAAAGCAACGTTGCCAATTAAGGGCGACATTGCTTGCCAAGTTTTATCGTTGGCATAAATATCTAAGTTATATTTGCGTGATAATACACCAATACCATGAATATGATCACGATGTTCGTGGGTAACAAAGATCGCATCTAAATCATCTGGTTTGCGGTCCACTTCACCAAGTAATGAAGTAATTTTTTTCCCACTTAATCCAGCATCCACCAAAAACTTTTTTTGGGGCGTTTCGACATATAATGAATTGCCGGTGCTTCCGCTAGCTAAAATACTGATTTGAAATGCATTTTCTTTCTCCACTACAAGTGACTTCCTCTCTAACATAAAAGCTAGTTCTATTATACATGCCTTTTTAGGAATTTTCTACCGTTTGAACCGTACTATTTGTGATGATGCGATTCGCCAAAGCGTTGACTTTTTCCACTTGAACTTGCCCGTCTTCATCTTCAATAGCAACAAACCAAGCAGGCACATAGACATTTTGCCCGCGGACTTTTAATGTCAATGTATAAGCTAGATGCCGCCATTTTATCTCAGAATCATTGGGGATTTTATTATTAACATAGAGTGTATTAATCATTTCTTCTTCAGAATATAAAGAAATAGCTTCGCGCAAAGGAATTAAATCAGAAATATGTGTTTGCGTGTAATTATTAAACGTCCACTTATCGTCTTGATCAGAAAGCTCAATTTCTATCCGACTCGAACTATCATCAATCGGAATACCATCGTAACTTTGAGCTGCAATTAAGGTGGGGTATTCCCCACTAAAGCTTGAAACATCACTTAAATATTGATATTCTTCACCAAACAGTACTTGGTCTTCTTGTTCAAGAAATTCTTCTACAACATCAGACGTTTGGGAAGCTTCGGTAATGGCATTTTCTTCTTCAATACTATGAGTCAACGTTTGGCCATCGATGGATGTTTGTTCACTCAAAAGCTCTGAGTTATCTAAACGCTCACGTTCATCATCTAATGCTTCATCCATATCTGTAGGTTCGCCGCTCAAATAATACCCTTTTTGCTGCTTTTGAGAAAAACTTCCTTTATATTTTATATCTTCTGAATCCAAACGTTCTTCAATTGGCACTTTTTGATCGGTGCGATAAACAACGTCTTCTTGATTATCTGTTCCTTTATAAATACTAAATAGAAAGATATTTAAACCTAGAAAGGCAAAGAAAAAAATCCAACCGATTTTTTTAAAACCCATTTATTTAATCCTCGCTTTCTTGTAATTGTTGCATTAGTTCTTCTGAGCTGTACCATGTATCATCATACTGGACATACCAACCAGGTTCTAAATCAACTACACCGGTATCTTCAATATTTTCCCAACTATAACCAACGACTAGGTTGTATACTTTCTCAGGATCAGCGCCCGCATAATACAAGTCTTGCAAAACAGTTTTTCCCGATGGAACTTCCACTTCACTATCAGAAGGAATAGGAACTTGAATCATATTTAAATTCGCTTGAATTTCCACACTACGCTGATCCTCTTGTCCAGCGTCAGAAAATTTCACCAAAAATTTCCCTTCGTCAACATCGCTAAAAACAGGAAATCCTTCTACAAAAATACGATAATCAATCGTATTTTGCATGCTGTCTAAGAAGCGGATCGAGCCATAGTTTGTTCCCAGTTTGCGAATGTATTGATAACTTTCAGTATATTTATCAAAAGTGCCTTCACCAGAAGTGGTCCCTTGAAAATCAACACGCTGATCATCCGGTTCAATGACCATCGATTCTGACCCATCATAAATATTTAACTCTTCCGTGTCCTCGTTACTTCGTAGATTGTTAGGGTTTGTGAAAAAAGAGTCCCGGAAAGCAGTATAAGGTCGCGAGGAAGCGATATAACTAAATTTCCCCAATTCTACTGGTTGATCATTAAAATATTGGAAATAGTCTAGTTGTTCATCTTTTTTTACATCATACCAGTCAATTGAGTCATCTTCTAGTGTTTCTTGTATATCTGTCAGTGATGACTGGATATCTGCCTCTGCTAATAGATGTTCTTTTTTATTAATAAAATAAATTTTCGCATTTGCAAAATCAACTTGGATGGTTTGAAATGTAAAGCTTTCGGCGTCATTTCCCTCAGCAGGTAAATCCATAGAAAAAAAGTCAGTATAATTTTTCAGAGGAAACAAAGCAGCATAATCCATTTCAATACCTTCAGATAAAGTCATATGTTGTGCCAGTTCTTCGTCTGAATTATAGGACTGGATATCCAATGAGCCAAAGGTGCTTTGCGCAATGCTGGTTTGCAAATCTTCTAGTAAACTTTCTGTGTTACTAGCCTGTGCCCCGCCATCGTTGATATAGATCGCCTTTAAGGGTAGAAAAACCTCAGAAGCTGCGATATAATCTTCCTCTTCTTGCGTTTGACTATCTTCCGTTTCTTCTACAAGAGATTGGTCTTCGCTAGCCGGACTCGCCCATATTAGGTAAGAAAGATAGAAACTTAAAGCGACCATCAAAACGAGGCCAATCCACAAAAAATATTTTGAAAATTTCATTCCCACCAGTCCTCCTCATAAGGCTCATAAGGTAAGCTAACAAAAAAGGTTGAACCCACGTGTTCACGGCTTTCCACCCAAACGTTACCTCCATGTGCTTTTAGTACTTCTTTGGAGATCGCAAGACCTAAGCCTGTCCCTCCTTGTTTACGTGCTCGGGCTTTATCCACCCGATAAAAGCGATCAAACACCTTATTAAGATCGTTCGGCGGAATACCTAAACCTTGGTCTGTAATACTTAATATAATATTGTTATGGGTTTCCACCAAACGAACAGTAATCGTACCCCCATCAGGTGAATATTTCACTGCGTTATTCATCAGGTTATCAACCACTTGAATCATCCGGTCCGTATCTACCTCAACCCATAGTTCACGTTTGGTAAATTCTCGTTGGATTTGATAATTTTTTTCATGTTCATCTACCATCATATCAAACCGATCCAAGACAAAATTCACAAGTTCTTTAAAATTAATGTATTCCAACTGAAGTTGGTAATTCCCACTGTCCATCCTGGAAAGATTCAACAAGTCATTGATCATACGAATCATCCGGTCCGTTTCATTTAAAGTTACATCCAAAAACTTCGGTGCAATTTCTTGGTCTTTCCAAGCTCCTTCTGCCAAAGCTTCAATGTAACTTCTAGTGCTGGTCAGAGGCGTACGCAACTCATGCGAAACATTAGACACAAATTCACGACGTTCTTGTTCTGTTTTTTCTTGTTCTGTCACATCATGTAAAACAGCCACTAAACCAGAAATAAAACCAGACTCACGCCGGATCATAGAAAAATCAACTCGTAAGAGCACATTGTCTAAATTCTTATCTGCAGAAGAGCGTTCAAGTAAAACCTCGTCAGGGTTTTCTAGAAGTTTACGTAATGTATAATTTTCTTCCATATCAAATAGTTTTAAAATAGACTGACCTACGGCATTTTCTTTTTCAACGTTAAGTAAAGATAAGGCCATCCCATTAATGATAATAACTTTGCCCCGACGATCAGTCGCCACAACACCATCTGTCATATGCGACAAAACGCTATTTAAACGATTGCGCTCTGACTCCATCGCTTCTTGAGTTTCTTCAATTCTTTCTCCCAATTGATTAAAGGTAGACGCTAGTTCACCTAATTCATCCTTACCTCTTACCTTAACTTTGCGACTATAATCCCCTTTGGCTATACGCAAGGCTTGTTCCCGCATTTCACCAATCGGCTGAGTAATCGAGCGTGCGATTAAAACAGCTATAATCATCGATATAAATATGGCAATGACCGAAGCCGTAATAAAGATCAAGGCAATATCATTGATCTCGCGATATTGTTGTTCCAAATCACTTTTGATATACAAAGCCCCTATGACCGTATCACCTGCTGATTGGATCGGCTGAACATTGATTTGGACACGATCAGAAGTATCTTCATCTATAGCCACTAAACTTTTCGTAGAAAAATCATCAATATAGGGATCATCATTTTTTTGGCCTACCATGTACCGCTCTGTGACACTTGTCGTGGCTCGAATATTATTTCTTTCATCTACGACTTTCATTTCTAATAAATCATTGGAATCACTATTATCAAGAATACGTTGAATCTCATTATTTTGTTGACTACTATCTTCGTCCTCTTGGTTACCTAAATGATTTCCCACAGTACTCGCCAAAGTTTCGGCCTGAGTGTCCATACTCGTTTTAAAATTTTCAATTGTTGAACGTTCCAATCCGCGAATAAAATACGCCCCGATAATCTCGATTGAAACAAGTAAAATCAAGATAAACGTCAGGGCGATTTTAAAGTTCACTGATCGAAAAAAGCGAACCTTTTTTTTCATTTCCCGTTACTCCTGTTCTGGATTACGCAAATAATAGCCTACTCCGCGACGTGTAACTAAATATCCCGGGTGGCTCGCGTTATCTTCAATTTTTTCACGTAAGCGTCGAACCGTTACATCTACTGTACGCACATCTCCAAAATAATCATAACCCCAAACAGTTTGCAATAAATGTTCACGTGTCATGACTTGACCAATATGTTGTGCTAAATAATGCAGTAGCTCGAATTCACGATGTGTCAAATCAAGTTCTTCATCATTTTTTGTGACCATATAAGCATCTGGATGAATCGTAAGATCATTAATTGTAAGTTCTACATTGGCTTGTTGCTCAGCACCTTTAGCACTAGAAGAACCGCGTCGTAAGTTTGCTTTAACACGAGCAACCAGTTCTCGGTTAGAAAATGGTTTGGTGACATAATCATCCGCCCCTAGTTCCAAACCTAAGACTTTATCGATTTCCGCGTCTTTAGCAGTCACCATAATAATTGGCATATCGTAAGTCTTGCGAATTTCACGCGCAACTTCCAACCCGTCAACTTTAGGTAACATTAAATCGAGTAAAACTAAATCAGGTTGTACTTCTTCCACTTGCGTTAGTGCTTCCTCACCGTCAGAAGCTGTATAAACTTCGTAACCTTCTTTTGTCAGATTGTATTTGACAATGTCAGTAATCGGTTTTTCATCGTCAACAACTAATATTTTTTTCAAAAAAGTTCACCTCATTGTTTAAACTTGTCTTTTCGCGTCGTTTCCATTATACATGATTTCGGGGTGCTTTTCATTAAATCAAAGCAAACTCTTCTATTTGAAAGGGATTTTCCCCAAAAAATTCCTATTTTTTGTTGTTATATCCACTAAAAAGAAGCCTGTCGATAATCATCGACAGGCAAAGGAGTAAAAAATGAAAAAGTGTTAGGGTTGTCTTATAAAAAGACATTTTGTTGGTATGACTATATAGTAACGAGAAATTATGAATAATTTATGAAAGAATGGCTGCTTTCATGTAAAGATTTCGTAAGGAAAACTTTAAAACACGCCATTTTCTTCATTTTAACAAATAGTGTTACAATAAGGAAAAAGAGGAGGCGTTTATATGGAAAATAAGATGAAAGCTGTCGGGCTCTATCGTTACTTGCCTATTGATGACCCAGAAAGTTTACTTGATCTGACCATTCCTAAACCTCAAGCGAAAGGACGCGATTTACTTGTTCGTGTTAAAGCTATTTCGGTTAACCCGGTTGATACGAAGATACGAGCGTCTAAAGACCAAATCGAAGAAAAACCGAAAATCTTAGGTTGGGATGTCGCTGGTATCGTCAAAGAAGTCGGTGAAGATTGTACCTTATTTCAAGCTGGTGACGAAGTATTTTACGCGGGGGACTCTACGCGTCAAGGCGCCAATAGTCAATTCCATCTCATCGATGAACGTATCGTCGGTAAAAAACCAGATTCGCTAGATTTTTCTGCAGCTGCTTCTTTGCCTTTAACTTCTTTAACGGCTTATGAAGCTTTATTTGAACATTTAGCTATTTCTCATAATCCTAGCAGTAATGCCAACAAAAATCTACTGATTATTAATGGCGCAGGCGGTGTAGGCTCGATTGCTATACAATTAGCCAAAAGTGTAGGCTTAACCGTGATCGCGACGGCTTCGCGTCCGGAAACTCGTGACTGGGTCAAAGAACAAGGGGCAGATATTGTCATTAATCACCATCAAGACTTTTCTTCTCAATTGAAAGAAGCCAACATTGAAAATGTCGGTTACATTCTTTGCTTACACTCTACCCAGATGCATTGGTCAACGATGGCAGAAGTCATCGCACCTTTAGGAAAAATTTGTTCCATTGTGGAAACTGATAAACCTGTTGATCTAGGCCTATTAAAAGACAAAAGCGCTACTTTTTCTTGGGAATTTATGTTTACGAAATCGCTCTTTAAAACACCTGAAATGATTACGCAACACGAATTTTTAAATAAAATTTCCCAGATGGTAGATCAAAATGAAATTCATGCTACCAAAAACCATCACTATGGTACAATCAATGCGGAAAACTTAAAGAAAGCCCACAAACAATTAGAAACTGACACTACCATCGGAAAAATTGTTTTAGAAGGTTTTGACTAACTTTTAGGAACAAGAAAATTTCTTGTTTGCTGTTTTATATCGCTAGTGCTAAAATTTTTTTAGTTGTATAAATAAAATATATCTCCGGATATATTATAAGTAATCATTCGTTCTCTTAGGCCCTTGTGAGAACGATGGTTGCTTTTTTGTTAGGAGGAATTTTTCATGACTTGGACCAAATTAATTATCGCTGGACTTTTTGAAGTATTTTGGGCAACAACTATGAAACTAAGCCTTGGCTTTAGCAAAGTATCCTATTCTATCATGACGGTTGTTGGCATGTTATTAAGTTTTTATTTCTTATCATTGGCAACAAAAAATTTACCTTTAAGCATCGCTTATCCGATATGGACAGGCATTGGTGCCGTTGGTTCTGTTATTGTTGGCGTTTTTTTGTTTAACGATCATATCCCACCACTTACTTGGGTTTTTATCGGTTGCCTTCTATTAGGCATTGTGGGAATCAAGTTAACCAGTGGGCATTAAAAAATTATTTTACATAAAAATTAAATGGCCCACTTAAAAAGGGGAGAAATCCCTAAATTAAGCGGGCCATTTAATATGTAAGTGACTCTTTTAAGCCTTTTTATGCGCTGCTAAAATCAACATCATTGGTCGACGCAGTTCATCTTGCATTTCTTTATTTGTATCTAGCATTTCTTGTGGCGGCTGAGGTTCAACCAAGTTATCGAGAATAAAACCTTGTTTAAGTAACGTTTGGACATAGCTAGTCAACGTGCGATGATATTTTGTGATAGAAAAACCTAAAAAGTCAGTCACCCTGCTTTCTTCAGTAAAATAACGATCTACCGGCCAATAGCTAATTTCTCCATCTGAATCCGTTACCCACTGTTCTGATCCTTGGGCAGTAAAAATAGGGTGTTCAACACTCATCACTAGCGTGCCATTGGTATTTAGTTGATGATAAATTTTTTTGATTAACTCTGCATAATCTTTGATGTAATGGATGGTCAATGAACTAATAACAACATCGAAGGTTTGATGGAATTGATCCAATTCAAATAAGTCCATTACTTTATATCCAACATTCGTATTTTTAGTCATTGATTGTGCTTGGTTAATCATTTTTTGGGAAAGGTCGATACCAATAACCTCTTTCGCGCCATTGTCAGCTGCATACCTGCAATGCCAGCCATAACCACAACCCAAATCTAGCACAGTTTTTCCAGTAAAATCAGGCAATATCTTTTTTAAATCATGCCACTCTCCTGCGCCTTTTAAGCCATACTTCGAACGGTCCATTTCAGCGTAAGCATTGAAAAAGTCCGGATCATCGTAGTTTGATCGCATTTTCTCCCTTCTTTCGTAAAAAACTTTTCTCTTGTAGACAACTTCTACTTATTTTAAACAGAAGTTGCGGAAGGATCGTTTACTTCTATTGCCATTTTTTTAAAGGCATTTTCCGTAATTTCGTTTTCTGGCATTTGTTCTTTGATACGTCTTAAACATTCTGTATGATCATGTTTACGTGCTACACATTGATAACGTCCAAACAACAATATAGAATGGTGGGCTGGATACCACATTTCTTCTGGAAGTTTATCTGACATCATTTTTTCTATTTCTTCTACAGAAGACGCTTGAGAAACGAAATGCAGCTTTTTGGTAACACGGTTAACATGCGTATCTACAGCAAAAGCAGGTATATTAAACCCATTTGTTAAAACGACATTTGCCGTTTTCCTACCAACACCGGGCAAAGAAATTAAATCGTCGCGGTTAGCTGGCACTTGTCCATCAAATTTTTCTAATAAAGCATTGCTCATATTTTTTAAAAATTTCGCTTTGTTATTAGACAAGCCAATGCTTCGGATATTTTTTTGAATCTCTTCTAAAGAGGCACTCGCCATCTTTTCAGGCGTTGGGAAATTTTCAAATAATTTCGGCGTCGCTTTGTTAACAGATATATCCGTTGTTTGCGCGCTTAAAATAACAGCACATAACAGTTGAAAATTCGTTTCATAATTTAAGTCTGTCCCTTTTTTGGGATAAAGTTTGATGATCGCTCGGACAACCTCAGTTAGTTCTTTATCATTAAGTAAAACTTCTGCAGCCACATGATCCTTCCCTTCCGTTTTTATATAATTAAATCCTAGCCTTTTTTTATAAACGCGTCAACTTTTGTACGGTTAGTGAATTTGTATTCAGTAAGCACATAAGTAAGTAAGTAAATGTAATGGCCTAAATCCAGTTACAGGACATAAGATTCCCTAACTTTTGTCCTGTAATCAATTATAGGACATAGACCATAGAACTTTTTGTCCTGTGAGCTTACTCAAGCGATTAAATTCGACTAATTTGAGGAAAATAGGACATAACATCGCAAAAGTTATGTCCTAAGTCCTGTTATAGGTCATAAGTTCGCTTTACTTTTGTCCTGTAATTAATTATAGGACAAAGATCACGGAAACTTTTGTCCTGTATGTCAGAAATACTAAAAAAACTATCTATCAAGAAAGCGCGTAGACGTCTCTTGATAGATAGTTCAAATTAAGCAACTGCTTTTTTCATTTCTCTTGTTTGGGTTTTCGTTTCTTTTGTTTTGGCTGGTTTGAATCCTTTCAAACGCAGGGCA